>DAOLCX010000179.1:0-6009 GCA_035327685.1 Pirellulaceae bacterium
ATGAGGCGGTCAAGTTTGCTTGTTTTGCGCCGGAAAACGTGACGGACGCCAGGTCCAATACTCCACCACATTTGAAGTGCACCGATTATAATAGTCGCGTTCTGATTACTGGAAGACCGCTCGGTGTTGGCGCGAAAGCTCAAAGCATGAATGTCATTTTTGTCGAACCGGCATTTCCCGCCAACCAGCGCGAGTTTGTCCGCGCATTGCGTGAGGTTGGCGCGACTGTGATTGCGATAGGGGAACGGCCCAAGGAAGCGCTCGACGGGGAACTCCAGGATTGGCTGCTGGACTACATTCAAGTGTCATCGGTCTGCCACGAAGCAGAAATGATTCGCGCGGTGAAGTTCGTGCAGAGCAAACTGTGGGTGGACCGCTTGGAGGCCACTGTGGAGGCTCATATTGAAACGACGGCGCATGTGCGCGAAGCCTGTACGATTCCGGGCATCTCCACACGGACTGCTTTCCTGTGCCGCGATAAGCCTGCGATGAAAGATGCATTGCGCGCCGCCGGCGTGCCGTGCGCGCACTCGTTGGGGAGCGACTCTCTGGAAGACATCCGGCATTTTGCGGAACAGGTCGGATTCCCGTTAATTGTCAAACCCCGTAGCGGTGCGGGCGCTTCGGGGACACATCGCGTCGATTCGCGCGAGCAATTAGAGCAGGTGTTGGCAGAAGCATATGTGGGGCGCGGCGGGCAAGTCGCCGTCGAAGAGTTCAATGATGGCCACGAAGCTTTTTACGATACGATCACGATGGGGGGGCACGTGGTCCATGACTTTATCTCGCACTATTTCCCGAATGTGCTGGAGGCGATGCGTCAACGATGGATTTCGCCGCAGTTTATCTGTACCAACCGGATCGATTCGACCGGAGAATACCAGCAGGTCCGCGAGATGGGGCGACGGGTCATCGACGCATTGCAGATCGGCACTGCGGCCACCCATATGGAGTGGTTTTTCGGAAGAAACGGTTTGCGGTTTTCGGAAATCGGCTGCCGCCCGCCGGGCGTCCGCGCCTGGGACTTGTACAATGTCGCCAACGATATCGACCTGTATCGCGAGTGGGCGTCGGGGATAGTGCATGGTCGGCCCCAGCGATCTCTGTCGAGGCGCTTCAGCGCCGGCATCATCGCTTTGCGGCCTGACCACGATGGAGTCATCGCCGGATACGAGGGACTATCGGAAATCGAAAACCGCTACGGTGAATGGTTAATCGATTGCCACTTGCCGAGTGCAGGCACGCCGACTCAACCGGTTTCAGCCGGATATATGGCAAACGCTTGGATTCGCATGAAACATCCGGACTTTGACCAATTGCGGGCCATGTTGGACGATGTCGGGCGAACTGTCAAAGTTCGGGCCAGGTGACGACTCGGCGCCGCCAAATCGTGAACTAACATGTAGGTATGAGCCAAATCCATTACATTGACCCGGCCACGGAAGGGATGAAAGAAACGGCGACCTGGTATAGCGCCAGGCTGGAACAGGAAACCCAGTTGATTCGCTGGGGTTTCTTTGGCACCCCCATGCTGCTGTTCCCGACCGCAGGAGGTGATGCCGCCGAGGTTGAGAGGTTTTTCTTAATCAAGGTTTTGGAACCCCTCATTCACGCCGGGCGCTTGAAGGTCTATTCGATCGACAGTATCGCGGGAAGAACCTGGTTGACCAACGACAACGTGGCGCACTGTGTGTGGGTACAGAAACAGTTTGATCATTATTTGATAGACGAAGTGATCCCGGCGATTCGTCACGATTGCCGCTCTCCCCAGATCGAAGTGATCACTGCCGGGGCTTCGATTGGCGCCTTCAATGCGCTCCTGGCTATTTGCCGACATCCGCAGATTTTTTCCCATGCAATCTGTATGAGTGGAACTTACGATCTGCAGAAGTGGCTGCAAGGACAGTGGTTTGACGATTACCATTATTATTCGCCGCTACACTTCGTACCTGGACTGTCGGAGGGTCCTCAATTACAGCAATTGCGGAAGCGCATGGTCTATTTACCGACCGGTCAAGGCAAGTATGAAGACCCCGGTGAATCGTGGAAAGTCGCCCATGTATTGGGAGTGAAAGGGATTCCCAATCGAGTTGATCTGTGGGATCCGCAGTGGGAACATGATTGGGTGACGTGGCGCAAAATGTTGCCGCAATACTGCGAAGAAATTCTGTAGAAACCGGGGTCATTCCGTGTGTTGTTGGCGTGCGTGCATGTCTCAACGCTGTGTGAAAAATCCGCCCCTCAATCGCGATGCGACGACGCGCGTTGGCCTGGACCATTCGTTTCCGATTCCGGTCCATTTCAGCTGTCAAGTGTTGCGGAAGGACGACTTGACGGTTCGTGCCTGCATCTGGGGATTGGGAGGGTTCGCATCGTCATCGAGCTGAGAATTGGGCGTTCCATTCACAAACCGTGTCTCGCGATTTCAAATCTGAGAAATGAGGTTTCCAAACGGAAAACTCGCTGGATAACGTATTGCCCCTGCCGTCGCTTCGCGACTCACACAACAACGGTGCGTCGTTACTTATGTTCCGAGTTGGCACGCGCCGTTACAACGCAACTTGGGGACCGAAGAACGTTCAACTGCGTGAAGCCAGTCGGAGCTGCGCGCGGGCTTGCGCGATCTGGCGGTTTTTCAATTCTTGAAGCTGTTCGTTGTCGTTAGCTTGGATCGCAATAGTATCCAGAGCACTCTGGGCCGCGGCCACATCGATTTGATCAAAGGTGATCGCGCGACCGGTCATGACCGACACCACATTGTTGGCAACCTGCACAAACCCGCCGTCGATGTAGAGTCGTTGGGCATTGTCACCCGTGCCGATCCGCAGTTCGCCGGGAGCCAAGCGACCGATCATCGGGGCGTGGTCTGCCAGGATCTGCGCTTCACCGTCCCACAACGGAACCGTAATCGCCTCGACCGCTTCATCGACTTGAGTGGCCTCAGGGGTCACGACAATCGCTTGAACCTTACCCATCGCGACTAACCTTTCTTGACCGCCATCTTTTTGGCTTGCTCTTCAGCTTGCTCGATGGGGCCGACGTACATGAAGGCTTCTTCGGGTAGATGATCCCACTTGCCATCGCAAATCTCTTCAAAGCTGCGGATGGTGTCGGCCAACGTTGTGATTTCACCCGGTTTACCGGTGAAGACTTCGGCGACCAAGAACGGTTGCGACAGGAATCGTTCGATCCGCCGAGCTCGATGCACGATCAACTTGTCTTGTTCGCTCAATTCGTCCACACCCAGAATGGCGATGATGTCTTGCAGTTCGCGGTAACGTTGCAAAGTCGTTTGCACGCGACGCGCGATGGCATAATGGCGTTGACCCACGTATTGCGGGTCAAGGATGCGGCTGGACGACGCCAATGGATCGACCGCTGGATAAATCCCTTTTTCTGAAATCGAGCGTTCCAGATACAAAAACGCATCGAGCTGGCCAAACGCCGTGGCCGGTGCCGGGTCTGTAGGATCGTCGGCCGGAACGTACACCGCTTGTACCGATGTGATCGCACCACTGCGAGTAGAAGCGATCCGCTCTTGCAGCGCCCCCATTTCGGTGGCCAACGTCGGTTGATATCCCACCGCCGAGGGCATCCGCCCCAGCAGCGCCGATACTTCCGAACCGGCTTGGGAAAAGCGGAAAATGTTATCGACAAACAACAGCGTGTCCTTTCCCGTTTGATCCCGGAAATACTCGGCCATGGTCAGTGCCGACAAAGCGACGCGCAACCGGGATCCGGGGGGCTCATTCATCTGACCGAACACCATACACGTTTGTTCGATCACGTGCCGACCGGTCTGGCCGATCTTGGTCTCCTGCATTTCCAACCACAAATCGGTCCCTTCGCGCGTTCTTTCCCCGACGCCGGCGAACACGGAAAAGCCGCCGTGAGCGCTCGCGATCCGCGCGATGAGTTCCGTCAAGATCACCGTTTTGCCCAAACCGGCTCCACCGAACAAACCGGCCTTGCCACCCCGCACGAACGGCGTCAGCAAGTCAATGACTTTGATCCCGGTTTCGAACAATTCGGTGTTTGTCGAAAGCTCTTCCACTCGCGGGGCAGGGCGGTGAATCGCGCGGAACTCGGTGGCTTGAACAGGGCCGCGGCCGTCGATCGGCTCGCCCAGCAAATTAAACACTCGCCCCAACGTCGCTTCACCGACCGGTACCGCGACCGGGTTACCCGTATCGACGCACTGTTGCCCGCGCCGCAGACCGTCGGTGCTTCCCAAGGCCACGCACCGAACTCGGCCCCCGCCCAAGTGTTTGGAAACTTCTCCGGTCAACGTCTGCGCCTTGCCATCTGCGTTCTTGATTTCCACTTTGACCGCGTTGTAAATCGCCGGGAGCGAGTCTTGGGGATACTCGGCGTCAAACGTCGAGCCAATGACTTGAGAAACGCGTCCGATGTTCTTAGTTGCTGTCGCTGTACTCATATTTTTTTGATTCAAAAGACTTTCGTTATTCAAAAGAATGTCTGGTTACGATTTTAACGCTTCCACGCCACCCAACACTTCCATAATCTCACCGGTGATTTGCGACTGACGTGCCCGATTATATTCGCGGGACAACGACTTGATCATGTCGGAAGCGCTCTTGGTGGCGTTTTTCATAGCCACCATCCGCGCGATCTGTTCACTGACTGCCGAATCGAGAAAGCACTTGAACAGTTTGACTTTGAAGCTCGTCGGTACCACCTCTTCCAAAATTCCTTCGGCGGAAGGCACGAATTGATACAGGTCTTTCCCGGCAGTTGGTTTGTCCGTCTGAGGCATGTCGGCGGCCAGACTTCCCAAGGGCAACAGCGTTTCCACCACGGCTTCTTGTTTCGAACTGGATACGAACTTCGTATAAACCACGTCCAATCGATCCATCTCCCCACTCACAAACTGTTGCAGATAGCGCGTCGCGATTTCGTCCACTTGTTGATACTTGGGCTGATCTTCAAACTGAGTAAACGACTCGGCCACTTCAATTTGCCGAAACTTCAAACCTGAAATGCCGCGTTTTCCGGAAACCTCGACACGGATTTCCGCGTTCAGACTGGCGCTCAATTCTTTGCGGCGGCCTACGGCCAACCGCAACACGTTTCCGTTGAAACCGCCGCACAGACCGCGGTTGGCCGACAGCACCAGCATCGTTGCGCGACGAACATCCGCACGTGGTTCCAACAGCGGATGCGAAACTTCCAAGCCGGCATTCGCCAGATCGGCAACCAATTTCGTAACCGCCCGAGTATAGGCCGTCGCCGCCGATGCGCGGTCCATGGCTTTCTTAAACCGCGCCGTGGCAATCAACTCCATCGTCCGCGTGATCTTGCGAATGTTGCGAATCGACTTTCGTCGCTTATCGAGTTTTCTGGCATTCGCCATAGCCGGTTGTTTACCTCATGAATCGCGCGGTCTGCACTCTTCCGTCAGCGTCTTAGGGTCGGAACGATCGATTGAATTCTTCGAGCAATGCCACCACGGCCTTGGTCGCCTCGTGATCGGGTTTTTTCATGGCATCGCCCTGGTCCTTGCAGCGGTCCACCAATTCCCAAACATCTCGCTTGAGATTGTGGACGAAGTCCAAGAACTCGCTTTCCCATTTACCAACCGATTTAACCGGCACATTATCCAAATACCCCCGGGTACCGGCGTAGATCACCATGATTTGATCGACCACATGCAACGGCTTGTATTGCGACTGTTTTAGCAATTCCACCATCCGGTAGCCGCGATCCAGACGCGCCTGCGTCGCCGGGTCGAGGTCCGTACCGAGTTGAGCAAAGGCTTCCAATTCACGGAAGGCAGCCAAGTCCAACCGCAAACCGCCCGCTACGTTTTTCATGGCCTTGACCTGGGCGTTGCCTCCCACCCGCGATACCGAAATACCGACGTTCATCGCCGGACGCACGCCAGCAAAGAACAAATCGGGTTGCAGATAAATCTGACCGTCGGTGATGGAAATAACGTTCGTCGGAATGTACGCGGAGACCTCGCCTTCTAAAGTCTCGATAATGGGG
>DAOLCX010000180.1:0-6005 GCA_035327685.1 Pirellulaceae bacterium
GGATTAAGATCGAGGATTTGAATTTGCCCCCCGACGTGTTTTCGATTCGATTGCGCCGCCGGGCCGAATTGAAAAAGCTGGTCGATTCGCACATGCCGGAAATCGAACGAGCGGTGGAACAGTTCAAATTGGATGAACACTACCAGCGGGCGCTGGAATTGGTCATTTCCGGTCAGGCGCGAGAGGCATTTGATTTGAAGCAAGAGCCCGATTCGGTGCGCGACCATTATGGCCGGACAACCTTTGGTCAAAGTTGTCTGTTAGCGCGGCGGCTGATCGAAGCCGGCACTCGCGTGGTCGAAGTGATCTGGCCGAAGGTCGCCAACTCAGACCATCACAGTTGGGACCAGCATGTCGAACTGAGTTCCCGGATGCGCGACAAATCCGCCCCGATGTTTGACGCCGGCATTTCTGCGTTAATCGAGGATTTGGATCAACGCGGATTGTTTGAGGATACTCTGCTTGTGGTGGTCGGTGAATTTGGCCGCAGCCCACAGCGCGGAGTCAGTACGTCGGGCAACGACAACAGCGATGACGGCAGAGATCATTGGCCGTACTGCTATTCCGCCTTGATCGCCGGGGCCGGGATCAAGCGCGGCTATGTCCATGGCACTTCGGATCAAACAGGCTCCGCCCCTCTTGATCACCCCGTTCATCCGTCAGAATTACTGGCCACGATCTATCATGCATTTGGAATTGAGCCTGAGGTAATGGTGATGAACCATCTGAACCAACCTCGGGAACTGGTCAAAGCGCATGCTGTGACAGCGTTGTTTTCATGACGATCAGCGTTCACCGTATTCGGGTCATCGAGACCCCTTAGGGGTGAGCTTGGACAAACGCGCGAACGTCGGCCAGAGGCAGCGCATAAGTTGAGACTCGCAAAGCGCGCGAGATGTTGATGCCCACGATTTCTCCTCGGGTGTTGACGATGGGGCCGCCGCAATCCGTGGGCGGCAAAGGAGTGTCGTGCGGGATCACTGCTGGGAATCCGAAGCGCCGTTCACTGAAAGGGCCTCCTCCCCACCGGTCGTACTGGGCAGCGGAAGTCTGTTGAGCCCCCAGCTTGGCGATCAACGACACCTCCTCGTCTTCACGTTGGACGCGCAGTTCGACTTCTTCGCCAGGATTGCGCGAACTGAGGAGTGACACAAGTTGTTCTGTAGACTCGACCGGTGTACCGGCAATATGTGTCAAGCGATCTCCTGGCCGGAGTCCAGCACGCAAGGCCGCGCTATCGGGGACAATCTGCGTGATGGCCAACCCCACGCCCGTTTCCACGGGAACCGTTTGAACTCCCAAAAATCCACCCCCTGTCCGTCCGCGATTGCCTCCACCCCTTCCAAACCGGAATTCGCGAGGACTGGTTGCGGCAATGCCAACAAAACGGACATCGCGTTCGGGACCCAAGGTGGCCACGAAGTCGCCGGCAGAAATCGCCCCGCCAAGCTCAAGATTGACCGGCGTTAATCCCGAAAGCTCGGTTTGAAGCAACGCCAGGTCCAGCTCCTCGCTGCGCGCAATCACGGTAGCTGCGCTCGTGCGCCCGTCGGCCAAACGAATTTGAACCTGATCTGGAAGCTGGCTGGATTTGCTGACAATCCGTCCGTTTTCTGAGACGACCGTACCCAGTGCCACTTGGCGTCTTTCCACATCGATTCGCACAACGGAATCGGCGTGAGGTTTGGCCAGCGATTGAAAGGTGTTGCGAAACTCTGCGGCCTGGCGGCCCCGCGTGGCGGTTTGGCCCCGTCCGCGCCGCGGCGTCTGTGGCTCGTCAACCTCACTGACCGGCGGCATATTGAGTTGATCGTCTTGCCCACGGACTGGAGCGGGGCTGATGGCCCCCGCGCCAATCACCACAAAGGCCAAGGCTATGACCCACATCGGCCGACGCCAATCTTCACGACCATTTCGTTCCGCCTGATGAAGCCGCCGCATCGTTATTGGCCTCCTAACTCAGCCCGTAAATCCAGGATTTCTTCGCCACGTTTAATTTTGACCCGAACGCGTTGGCCCGGTCGGCATTGACTAACTAAACTCCGCAACTGTTCAAAAGTTTCGACAGGTTGCCGGTTAAACTCGATGATTTCGTCGCCAGCCAGAATACCGGCCTTTTCGGCGGCCGAATCTGGAACCACGCTTTGCACTTTGGCTTGGCGGCTTTGCGGATCAGAATTGACACCCAGCCGGGCCCCAGTTTGGTAATCCTTACCGGCAATCAAATCTTGCCAATGAGTGTGAAACGCACCAATATGAACGTGAACATTGCCCGTCAACGAGTTGCCCACTCGGCTATTAATACCGATCACGCGCCCTTGCAAGTCAAACAACGGCCCGCCGGAATCGCCCCCCATGATGGTCGCATCGGTGGTGATGCTCGAATCGGTCGTGCGCAGAATCCTTCCCAGCCGGACCGGAGCCTCCCTACCGGCCGTGAACGATACCGGGTACCCCATGGCTAGGCACCACAGACCTTGGCGGACATCTGCTCGATCAGCCACTGGAGCGTAAGGCCACGGCCCCCCAGTCTTGATCTTCATCATGCCCGCATCGGTCTGATGGTGATTCCCCAATGTCTCCGCCGTAACTCGACGCCCGTCAGCTAACCGAACATTGACGGTCCTTCCAGCCGAACCACCGACATGAGCGCAGGTTAAAATCAATCCATCTTCGCTGACGATCACGCCACTCCCTCCACCCACCGAAACCGTACATGCCTTGAGGCGCTCAGCTAATTCTTTGACGGTTTGCTCCAGGTGTTGCACTTGCTCCAACGTCTGAGGGTATTGGTCAATCAAATACCGCGGCGTCGCATTGGGATCATCGCGCTGGGATGGCTGTTGGCCTGTGGCAACTTGAACCGCGAATAAATAAAGCAGGATGGCAACGACAGGCCACCTGGTGATTACCAGACCCGTGTGGCCGTTTCGACCAATCGTGCACTTCGATGGATAACTAAAACCAGAGGGGCTTGTTTTCGTCACATTGAAGAGCATCGGGTGTTAACCTCCTGCGGCACAGCGCCACGACCAGAACTTGTGCCAACATTATGTCCATTTCGCCGGACGATACCCACGTACCAACCAGGGACATCGCCGGAATTCGATCACTGACAACGGACCCGCATTCCGCCGATCTATTGTAACTCCCTGCTGACCAATAAGGCAACTATTATTCGCTGAGGGCTATCCCAAAATTGGTTTAGAGCCTATCCCAGAACCTAAATTACAAGCCCGAAGCGCAAGCGAGTGATCCCTTGCCGGGATGGCCAGTGTGGGAATGGACTCCTAAGGAAAAATCCCCATCTCGTTGTAACAGATCGCAATCTTATTAATTGCATTGACAAAGGCTGCCGTTCGCAGATCGACCTTGCCATCAAAACTCTTGTAACGGTCGCGTATTTCCTGATACGTCGTGCACATGGTTTCTTCCAGTCCCGAATTGACCAGGTCGTTTTCGTCAGCTCCTTTGGCCAGCACGTTTAACATTTCAGCGGTAAATTTGCGAGCGGTTGCCCCTTCCACGGCTTCCAGTAATCGCCGGAAGGCATGCTCTTCAAACCTCTTTTCCATCCGCCCAAATCGAACGTGCGACAAATCTTTCAGCCATTCGAAATAGGATACGGTCACACCGCCGGCGTTGAGAAAGGTATCGGGGATCACCAGCACACCGCGTTGAAACAGCAATTCACCGGCGGAGGCCGTCGTGGGGCCATTGGCACCTTCCGCGATGATTTTTGCCTGGACCCGTCCCTGGTTTTCTTCGGTGATCACATTTTCTAAAGCCGCCGGGACCAATATATCACACGGATATTCCAAAACATCCGTGTTCCGCGAAAGCGTGTTTGTGCCAGGGCATCCTAGAATCGATCCCGTTTCACCTCGATGTTGCACAATTCGATCCAGCGACATTCCGTCCGGATTGTGAATGGCACCGTCGTGTTCGCCAACGGCGACCAGCACCGCTCCATTTTCTGTCAAGAACTTGGCAGCATAATAGCCCACGTTCCCCAAGCCCTGAAGCGCCACTCGTTTGCCATCGAGCCCTGGGCTCAATCCCAGTTGCCGCATGTCCTCTACAATCGAGCACGCTTCGCGCAGGCCATAATAGACACCCAAGCCCGTGGCTTCCGTCCGCCCTCGAATACCTCCAAACGGAATCGGCTTACCGGTCACACAGGCCATGGCATTGATATCGTCGTGACGCAAGGACTGATAAGTGTCGGCGATCCAGGCCATCTCACGACTGCTCGTCCCGTAGTCGGGGGCCGGTACATCAATACCGGGTCCAATGAAGTTTTTGCGGGCCATCTCAAACGTGTAACGGCGCGTCAGCCGTTCCAGTTCATTGACCGAATAGTTTCGCCGGTCGATCCGGACTCCGCCTTTAGCCCCACCGAAAGGAACGTTGACAATGGCGCATTTGAAGGTCATCAGAGAGGCCAGCGCCATCACTTCATCTTCGTTGACATCCGGTGCGTAGCGAATACCACCTTTAGTCGGCAGTTTGTGCTGGCTATGTTCGGCGCGCCAGGCATGGACCACCTCGATGGCTCCGTTGTCCCGTTTGACGGGAAAGGTCACGTGGTACACGCTGTTGCAGACTTTGATCTGTTCCAGCAATGCCGCGTCGTGGTTCGTCAACGCCGCAGCTTTGTCGAAATTCCGGTTGACCTGATCGAGAAAACTAATCCCTGGTTGCGACATAAACGACTCACTCCACCCTCAATATGCCATGATCAAATCGAAACGCTCGGATACCGTGTCGAAGAATGGATAGCCTATGTCGAGTTGGGACAGCCGACAATCAGCCATCGGCCCGGTTTGGCACAGTTGGTCGACTGAAAACGGGCATCCCCTTTTAATCGGTCAACGACTGACTTACGATGATTTGCGCTCGCGGGCAGGCTGCCGTCAAGGTATCGCCATCCGTGACTCAGGTAGTTAATTTGAATCGCAGGAATCAGTGGCAGACTAAAATGAGCGACTCATTTGAAGAACGGGGTAAAGCTCTCGAAGAGCATTTCTTTCGCCAGAAAAACCAGGAACTCTTGGAGAAACTGCGCCGGGAATTGGATGCCAAGGAACAAGTCGAAGCGCTGTCACATGTCAGCGGAATCACCGACTCCGAAACGCTCGAACTGTTGGTGGAAAATGGCATCAGCGCGGAGACGTTGGTGTGCGTCAGCTTGATTCCGTTAATCGAGGTGGCCTGGGCGGATGGATCCGTGCAGCCGGAGGAACGCAAAGCGATTTTGGCTGCCGCCCAGCAAACTCATATCGTCCCAGATTCGGCTAGCTTTGCTTTGCTGGAACACTGGATGACCCAACGCCCGACGTCGGAATTGTTGGAGTCCTGGCATCATTATATGCGGTCCGTCAAATCCAAACTGAACGAGACATCGTTCAATCAAATGAAAACCAATATCCTGAAACGCGCTTACGAAATCGCTGACGCTGCCGGCGGCTTTCTGGGAATCGGGCGGGTCTCGTTGAGCGAAAAACGAGTCTTGTCGAAACTCGAAAAAATGCTGGACGACTAGTGCTTCGACACAGATTGATTGTCGAAATAGCCGCAGTGCGTTAGCGCCGGTTGTCGATGATTGAACTGGACGCCAAAGCGTTCCAGCCGACTTAATGCATCCCGAATATTTTTGCTGTGACAGAGCACTAGACTGGGCAAATAAGACTGGGCAAATAAAACTGGGCAAATTAAAAAGCGAACTCAAGCCCGTGCTCGAGTTCGCCTCAGAAGGGGGGAGACATCGACAATGTGGGTTGCCGATGTTGAATATTAGGTTGTGGGCCGAGTTGGGCCACTAAGTGATGCGATGTTTCCCGTCAATCGAGTCAAATGAAGGGGCAAGGTTCCGGAAATAACCATTCTGCAACTTGTAGGATTCTGGATCGATCCACAGTACCGATTGTACTGGGCGACAAGTTTGGCCAGGGCGGGTTACCGACCGCGCGAGATGACGCCGACGGCGCTGCATAACGGAATTC
>DAOLCX010000181.1:0-5976 GCA_035327685.1 Pirellulaceae bacterium
CATGTTTTCGCAATTCGACGTCCAGCCCTAAAGCCAGCACGGTGCCTCCTCGATACGCCAATGTTTCATTAGGTCCGTCCCAGTCACGCCAGGAAACCGTCGGGTCGGCAAAACTAACTTGTCCGTAAGCTGAGCTTGTGCGAGCGGCGTCATTGATGTCCGACAATCGCTGTGCGAACCAGTCGTGACCGATCTGACCGGCCCTTGCCAGATGCCACAATGCGAGATAGTCCGTGAAACCCTCCTGAAACCAGGTCAACGATTCGTCGCCCGCCGCAACGTATCCCCCCAGCCACTCGTGGAACAACTCGTGCGCGATCAACTGCTTATACATCGGTGCCAAATCCGCCTCATGCCAAGGTTGAAGCAGCAGGCCGTGGTCAGTCTTTTGACCCCCTCCGGTGTCGGTCACGAATACTCGTAAAGGTTTTCCAAGTTCGCGCCCAGTGTGTTTTCCATACGCGGGAACCAGTTTTTGAACGAGTTCAAGAATGGCTTCAGTCAAGTCGTCTCCGCGCGAATACTGGTAGATTTCGTATGTGACGCCAGCGTGAGTCGCTTCGGCGTGCGCCAACGGGGCACCGAACAGCAACGGCGTCTTGTCAATGTCGTGGTCCAAGACTACCACTTGCTCTCCTTCGGAAAATCCCTGCCAACCGGTGACAATCCCCATCGATTCAGGGGCCGACAAACGAACTTCGCGAGGCGTTTCGACTGGCTGGCCGTCAACTCGAACACTCATCAGCGTGTTGTTTGCAAATGCCAGAGCGTACGATGACGCTGTCCAGACTCCGCTCTCATCAGTCTTGGTCCAAGGCAACAGCCCGTGGCGACGGCGCAACTGGGAATTGGAATCAACGAGCGGAATGGAATACGTCAACGTCGGCGTGCCATTCCAACCTTCGGGGGCCTTGAGTCGAAAAAACCGCGGGTTTTCAGGATCACGCTCGACCGGAGGGTCGCCACGGAGCAGCCGCAGGTAAAGCGAATCCACTTCCGTCCATTCCCCCCAATCGGGCAGTTCAAACGCCATGACGTCCCGCTGCGGGTCCAGCCCGCTGACGTCGATCCGAACGTTCAACTCTTGACGCGCCGGATCGAACGCCATCTGATAAGAAACCTCTACGCGTTGCCGCACTGCAATACGTTCATCAATCCTTTGTGCGAAAGTGGCGTTCGCGCGCGGCGCGCCACTGACGCACCACATTGAGTTACCAACCCCGATAGCGGCGATAATCGTGCCCATGATGCTGCCAGTTACGACTCTTTGCATTGCAATCACCCTTTGACCATTGAATCGCCTAACGACATCGATCACCCAGTCGCCGCCAAACAACTTTGTTTCAAATTGGCGGTGGATCGGCGACTTTGGTGCATCGCTAGTTTATCCGCAGTTTGCTAGGCATCTGATTCGGTTTCGCATTCTAGATACACGTGGGGCACCAGCACGTTCTGTCGAAGCCCCTCGTCATCGCCTTGAGAAATCATCACTCATTCAACATCGAAATCGCGCATGGGCGATCCGTTTTCAGGGGTCAACACATCGTCAATCCTGGGAATGCTAACTCGCATTTCTCACACGGCTAGAAAGAAAAAAAGAAACCAAACGGATTTGCCGTGGTTTCATTGGTGAAATCAAACATTCAGTGAAACGTACTCAACAGGTTTGGTTATGACCCAGTATAAACAATGATCGTTTGAATTTCAGCCACTTGGTGGGCGCGAAGTTGTTGGACAACTTGATGCTCCGACGATTTCTTCTGTTGCAGATGGTTTGTTGTTGCCTGAGGCATAAGAGCGATTCCGTTTTATGAGCTGTTCGCTCAGTGCTTTGATGCTTACCGCAGCCCTCGCTTCACAGCGCACACATTGCAGGAGTTCTTGCGGCAGCGGATTTTAGGGGCTGATCTGCAGCAGGCCAAAGAGCAGATCCAGCAAACCGGCCATCACTAACTGGTTCTGGTGTACAGTTACGCAGCGGCGGGGGTCGAGTGAACTACAAATCTGGGATAGCCTACATGCCCCCGACGTCTGCTGCAGCACCTGGTTCGGCGTCTTGTAGCGGTACGTCACCGGCGGCCAAGCATGGTCAGGCAGGGGGCAGCGAGTCAGGCGGCCCGCTGGACGACGGCCGGAACAGTCGCCCGCCGACGATACACCCGACGACGGCCCCGACGCCAATCAGGGCGACGAACGCTAACGCCCCCAAGCCAATGCGGGAGCTCTATTCAGGGCTTTACCACGAACAAGCCGACGGCACCGCCTACCATCGCCCCCACCGCGCCGGAGAGTCTGACCGGCCAGTCGGCAGAATACATTTTCATACCATCACCTTTCACAACACATGTCAGCCGCCGAACGCCCGCGATCACCCAGTCGCAGCAAGTAAAGTTACCATCAGGAAACGGTCGATACGCGACTTGGGTGCATCGATTTGTTCGCGAATCGATGTTTCACGACTCCACAGCTGCGACTCCACGTTCCCTTATTGCAATCGACCGCGCCTCCATCAAATCGTCATAAAGTCGTCGGGCTCCGCGCACGGGCCCAATTGAAGACACCCTGGTTGTTGCATCATTGGCAATAATAACAACTGTGCCAACACCGAGCAGGGCCTCGATCACGCGCCTTTGGAAAATCAAATCGCGTACGCGCCACAAATCAATTGTCTTGATCGTTTTTGCGAGCACGCCGCGTTCATATTGAATCCGTTCGTTTGTGACGGTGTAATGTGTGGCGTTCCAGCCCACCCAAATCCAGAAAATTCTAAAAACGAGCAACAGACCAATGAGCAACAAGCAGACGCGAATCCCCTCCGCAACTGGTTTAGAGTATTCGTAGTCCTCAATCGACTGCAGTGTTTCTGCAACCGGCCCCTGGCCAGCAATTTGTTGAACCGACTGGCGAGTGTCAGGCGAAAGTACCCAGTATAGAAAAAGACATAACGCAATCCACAGGCAGACTTTAAACGAAGCTATCATTGGGGCTACGCCAGAAGCACGTCCGCGATAGTAAACAACTATTTCTCGCTCGCGTGGAACGTTTTCAGTAGGCATCAAATGTCTCCATTTGGAGCGGACTTTCAATCAAGCGGACGCCGACGGTAACGGGACCGCCGCCGAAAGACTATAATATCAAAACCCGAGTCACCGCCGGCTCCCGGTCACCGCTTTGTTATCCTACAGTTTTCGCGTCACCAAATGTGTCGCGAACCCAAAGTAGATAATTGCGGCGACCAAATTTACACTGCCCAGCCCCATAAACCAAGCCACCACGAACGAAACTGCATACAAGTAGAAAATGATGCCCAGCCACAATAGTGATAACGACTTGTTGGTATTGGCTTGTTTAATGTGAAGAAATGTATCCCACCCCTATTGAATGGACGTGGAACTTCGTCCGTGAAGAACGTCAACTAGGGAATCACGCGAGTCTGTTGTTCCAAATTCAATTGACAATCGAGAATCCGGAGTCGTCAGTTTGATGCTGCCACCTTGCGGCCAATTTCTCCATTTGGCGTTCTGGAGATCTTGAAAGCTGAATTGTCGTTTCGTGAATACGCCGATTTGTTCTATCGCATCCTTAGTGATTTCGAGCCTGTATCGCAAGGAGAAAAGCCAAAGATAGATATACATCAAAGTAAACGCGCCCCAAATAGCACCAAAATTGCAGGCAGCCAAAAATGGGTTCTCGAACGAATCATCGGCATTGGTAGCCGCCATAAAAACAGAGAAGGTCCCCACGACCAAAAAGAAAACCGTGCCACAGATCCCGACCCATTTGATATACGATCGAGCGAACAATGAAATGCGTGTTTGGATTCTATTGCTCCGAGCAGGATAACGACATCGATCACCCAGTCGCCGCCAATAAACTAGGATTCAAATTCTCGCCGACCGGCGACTTGAGTGAATCGCTTGGTTCGGCGTTATTTGGCGGCAAATTCCGGTCGCGCGTACGACTCCAGGAATCCGCACTCCGAACAGCGAAAGACTCCAACCGGAATGCATTTGTCCGTCGGAGCTTCCACCTGTGGGAACAGCCAGCCAACTTTCTCCGGTGTTCCATCGACCCAGGTGCTAACGACCCGGTTGGGTCCCTCTCTCCCGCAAGTGAACCCCTGCATCATATCACCACTGCACTTCGGACACCGTTTCGTTTCCAAGCTCATGCCTGAACCTCCTAAGGATCAATTTCATTGGGCACTCTTCCCTGCCGAACTTCGGCGGTAACGGGGCCGTCGCCAACAAACTATGATTGCACAAACCGCGTCATCAGCGGCTCCCATTCACCGCTTGGTTCTGTCGCGTGTTGACTATTTGGATTCTTCAATCACTCTTAGCTTTTTGGATTGAATGACCAACAGTTGTTTAGTGTAGCGTGCGAAAATGTCATGCATATCAGGATGGTTGGCCTTCAATTCATCTGCGTTTGTCGCGGTGACGGCGATTTCAATCTCGACGGAAACGTCCAGAATTTGGTTTCCTTCGATCGCTTTGGGAATAGAAGTATTGTGCTTTACCAGATCGGGTTGATCCGATTTCAATTGATCGATATTGTGGCGATTGTAGCGGCGGATCATCCTGATTTCGACTTGCCCGTCGTCGTGGACGGTAATCGCAGGTGGTTTGCTTTCGTGAATAATGTCATATATCGTAGTGCCGTCGGCGACCTTTTTTGAGCAAACCGAGTTATTCATGTACGCAGGAAGTGCATTCTCCAAGATTTCGTGGCTTGTTCGCACACGCGAACGATGACGAACAATCCCGGCATCAGGGACATGAACTTCGGGATCCTTCAGCATTGGAACTAATAAGGCCGCCACCCCTGCGTTGTCTTGGGCGACAGCAAGATTGGTTCCAAGAATTGCTAAAACCGCAGTCATGAACACTCGAGTCACCGCATTCCTCCTGAAGATGTTGGCCATCTTCATGAGCGACAGAACGACCGCGTTGACCGGGCCGCGGCAAGTAAAGTTTTCATTTCAAAGCCGCCCGATCCTCGGCTACGTGTCCAACGCTTTGTTCGTCGTCTCTTGATTTTCGGAAAGGCTCCGCGTTACGAGCCCATACCGTGCATCACACGATCAAGCCAGCCAATCAATCGCTATCATCATCACGCTCAGAGCCGCCAGTGCCGTCCTCGCTTTCGCCGAGTTGCAATGTTACTCCGATGCCGGGTAATTTGACCGTAGAAGTACTAGAATCGTGACCGGCAAATAGTGCCGCAATCCAAAGGCCAGATGCAACAAGGATGACCGCGCCCCAAACTGCGTGCGCCGATGATATGCCATCTTCCGGGTTGCCAGTTTTGCGACCCGTGACCATGGCCGCAGCAATGTTCTCTCGATGGCGAATTGTATGCCACGCGAGTCCCGCGAGGTGCGTAACAATCACGGCGAGCAAGGCCCAGGCAAAAGGCTCGTGCAGTTCCTCGATCGAGTCTCCGCCATAGCCCATACCCGAGATGAACAAGGCGGGAACGAGCAAGAACATGAGCACGGCCGCCGAAGCGGATCCTGGATTGTTCCCCGCGTAAAGCTTCGTCTTCGAAACTGCAGCGCTTACCATGTAGCGGACGACTTCACGCGGATCGATCGGATAGCTTGTAAACCGTGAGTAGCGCGAGCCGACAACACCCATTGCCAAACGAATCAATAGAAGGAACAAACCAACGATGCCAAACAGCATATGCAGTTGAAACAGTGGGTGTTCTTTGTCGACGAGGAATCCAATTGCAATGGCTGAAGTAAGTGAAATCGCGAAACCCCAGTGATATAGACGGGCTGGGATGTCCCATACGAGAATTTGTTTCATGGCGACGAAGTCCTGATTGTTTCTGAGTTGCGGCGGACGACGGCGGTAACGGGGCCGCCGCCAAAAAACTATGATCTCAAAATCCGCGTCATCGGCGGTTCCCGTTGACCGCCTGGTTATTCGTTCGGCCCCGGTCCTTCACGTTTGACGCGGCGCGCAC
>DAOLCX010000182.1:0-5970 GCA_035327685.1 Pirellulaceae bacterium
CCGCGAGTCGTCTTGTCGCAGTTCAAAACCCTGTGAGTGTCGCAGATCGATTCGTTCAAACGATCGTGTTTTGTCGAACGACTGGCTCGACGCACCCTACATTGCGTGACCGTTGCCGTTGCTATTAGGTTGTGAAGGGTTGCGCTTTGGTTCAACAACTATCAATCCACCCGCCCCCCAGGACGCGATCGGCGTCAAAAATGACCGCCGCCTGGCCGGGTGCGACGCCGAACTGTGGATCGCGGAAACGGACAAGAAAACTCGACGGGTCCGCCGCATCGATCGTGACTTCGGCTTCAGCCGCCGAGCTGTTGTAACGGATTTGCGCCAAACAGGAGCGCGTTTCACCGGGTTGGACATCGACTAGCCAATTCGCACCGCTGGCCGTCAAGTCTTTGCGGGCCAACTCTTCGCGGCGGCCGATCACCACTTGCTGTTTCGCGGCGTCGATCCGGACGACAAAGTATGGTTCGCCCATCGCCACACCCAATTTTTTTCGCTGGCCGATTGTAAAACTCTCGACCCCGGCGTGTTCTCCCACCACGCGGCCATCCGTTGTGACAATTTCCCCGACCACGGATTCGCGCTGCAACCAGTCGCGCACAAACTGGCCGTGGTGGCCGGAGGTGACAAAACAAATCTCCTGGCTGTCCTTTTTGTCGGCCACATTCAAACCGAGTTGGCCGGCCATCCGCCGAATTTCCGGCTTTTGAAAATGCCCCACAGGAAGGAGCATCCGCTGCAGCAGCGGCCGCTGGATTCCGAACAGCACATACGATTGGTCTTTTCCGGCATCGACGCCGCGCAGCAAAGCCATCCCATCCGGCCGGCGCTGCAGACGTGCATAATGCCCGGTCGCCACAAAGTCGGCCTTGACGCTATCCGCATAGTCAAACAGTTTCCCGAACTTGATCCAGTTGTTGCACATCACGCAAGGGTTGGGCGTGCGGCCTCCCGCGTACTCTTGGACAAAGTAATCGACGATCTGCTTGAACTCAGCCCGGAGATTCAGCGCATAAAACGGAATCCCCAAACGGTCGGCCACGCGGCGGCCGTCTTCGGCGTCGGAAGCGCTGCAGCAACCTTGCTTGTGCCCCAGCGGTTTGGCGATCGGCAGAGCTACCGAGAGGCTCGGACTGGAAGCTCCGTTGGGGCGCGTGTTGTCGGTCGGCACAGCGCAAGCCCGCGTGCTTTCTTCCCCATGCCGCATAAAGACGCCGATTACCTCATGTCCGGCTTCCAGCAGCAAATGGGCCGCCACGCTGGAATCGACTCCACCGGACATAGCCAACACGACGCGCGACATAGACTCACCAATTTCAAGGCAGGCTGTTTGGCCTGTCAACAGACTTTTTCGTTCAAATGTAGTTGCGGTTGACGCGAAAGGGGGCGGGAGTCTTTTCCAGGTCAACCCAAACCGCAACCATATTGTTAAACTGAAAGACCTGAAGGCGACTCCCGACCCCGTGCCGCGGCCCCCTCGCTCCTGGCCGAGCAGCATGGCATACTTATTTTATAGTAAAGACCCTGCCGACGGCGGTTGGGTTCTCTGGCAAGACATCAAGTACTGGGCGTTCGAGTCGATCCCCTTGATTACCATTTTCTCCACCAGCTTAAATCCCGACAGCCGCAGCCGCATCCTGGCCCGCGCGGCCGCAGCGATCTTGGACCAAATGGGGGCCGAATTCCAGTTCCTCGACCTGTCGGAAGTCACCTTGCCGATCTGCGACGCATCGTATTGTTACGCCCACCCCAACGTGGTTCGGTGCATTCAGGCCATTGAAAGTTCATCCGCCATTTTCGTGGCCACACCGGTTTACAATTACGACGTATCGGCATCGGCCAAGAACCTAGTCGAACTCACCGGCCGCGCCTGGTCCGACAAAGTGGTCGCATTATTAGCTGCCGCGGGAGGTTCGGGAAGCTACATGTCCCTGATGGGGCTCGCCAACAGTTTGATGCTCGATTTCCATTCGTTGATTGTCCCCCGGTTTGTCTTTGCGACGGGGTCCGCGTTTGAGATGGGTGAACTGCGCGATCCGGAGATTGCCGCGCGGGTCTTGGCGTTAGTCGGCCAGACACTGCGGATCAGTACGGCATTGACCCAGGGACGAGAAGCAGAAACACCCTTGTAGAACCTTCATTGTAGAACCAATGGTCCCCAATTGTTCATCGCTCGACAATGGTAAACTGAGCCCTGGTCGGGGTGCGAACGAGGGTGCGGCACAAGTGAGCACAATTGTTCTACAATAACTTACTCGGCGATGCGTTACATGAGCGGGAGAAACTCGGTTAACCACGTTCTCTATGAGCACAAACAAATGAGTTGCGGCGACGAAGACATGGACTTGGCAGAAACACAAGTGACGGCAGAGGTCGATTTGAAGCGGATTGAAGCCGCCGTGCGCGAAATCCTGGAAGCGGTTGGCGAAGACTCTCAGCGGCCTGGCTTACGCGAGACCCCCCGCCGTGTGGCCCGCATGTATCAGGAGATGTTTGCCGGGCTCCATCACGACCCTTCGCGGCATCTGGAAATCGTCTTCCCTGAGACCTACGACGAGATGGTTTTGATACGGGACATCCCGTTCACCAGCATGTGCGAGCACCATTTGTTGCCCTTCAGCGGCGTGGCCCATGTGGCCTACATACCGGACGGGAAAGTCACCGGCTTGAGCAAAATCGCCCGCGTGGTGGAGGAAGTCGCGCGGCGGCCTCAAGTGCAAGAGCGGATGACGCAAGACATCGCCGAGTTGATCGATTCGTCGCTGAACACGATCGGCGTTGCGGTGGTGTTGGAAGCCGAGCACTCCTGCATGGCCATTCGCGGGATCAAAAAACCGGGAAGCACCACCGTCACGAGTGCCCTGCGGGGGATATTTAAGACCAACGAAGCCTCGCGTGCCGAATTCATGGCCTTGATCGGGCGAAAATAGCAATCGCTCAGGCCACTTCTTCGTTTAACGGCCAGCGGCACCGCCTCCTTCAATTACTCGCGCACGTCGCCCAGCGTCGTTCCTTGAGTACTTGCGCCAGGCAACTCCTCCACGAATCCGATATAGCCCTCGTGCACCGATATATGAACGGCCGTAAGTCGCATTTGCCGGCCTCCAAAACTACCAACAGAACTCCATGCCAGTTAAATAAACGCCGGAGTCATTCAAAACCTCGACCGGTACGTCTGGCCAGGACCGAGAGTGCGTTGCACGAAAGGCGGAAGCCGATGCCGCTGGCTTGGCTCTCAACGAGGGGGTGGAGCGAGTAGGTGCGGCCGAGATTTTGGATGTTTACCGGACGATCCGGGCCGTTCCCCAAATCTTTCGGAGACCGGTCCGGATGTTCCCTGCCTTGTCCAAAATCATCCTGGAAAAGGCCGAAAATGGTCGAGACATTAATCTTTGGTGAAAGAGGCCAGGTAACTCTTTTCAGGCTTTTGGGGAATCCTATAATGTCGGGCAAGTGGCGCAAACCAATCTGACGCGTTGGTCATTTTCATGTTGAGTTCATATGAGGGGATCCAGGCTATGTTACGGGCGAGAAACAAACGGCAAGCGGGATTTACACTGATCGAGTTGTTGGTAGTGATTGCCATCATCGGGATCTTGGTCGGGTTGCTTTTGCCCGCCGTCCAACAAGTGCGCGAAGCTGCGCGAAGAGCTAACTGTGAAAACAACATCCGACAGTTGGTTGTTGCAGCGCTGAACTATGATGGCGCCCACAAAGCATTACCCGGTGGTTTGTATCAAAACAGCAACTTCAATGCGCAAGGAAATCCGCAGCAACCTTATTGGGGAAACACGGTGTTCGCTCGACTACTGCCCTACGTGGAAGCGGGCGTGGTACACGATCTGTGGAATTGGACAGATACCAATGCAGCGGCACAATCGAACTTGTTGGACCCGGTTTCGGGTGTGAAAAACAAGAATGCTCCCACCGCAGCAGTGATTCCGATCTTCTTGTGCCCGACCGATTTGTTGACGAACGAACCGACGGAGTTGACGTATGTGGGAACAGGGTACCCAACGGGTTGGTTTGGAACGACGAGTTATCTTGCCAATTGCGGAACCAAGTCCACCTATTTTGGCGACGCCGACATGAAGGCCGATGGCGTGTTTTTTATGGTTGGTCCGAACTCAAAACCATTTAACAACCAATCCTTTCTTCAAAAAAACGCCAAGCCCGCGCGAATTCAAGACATTGTCGATGGCACCAGCAACACTATTATGTTTGGGGAGAGATACCACTTTGACCAGAATTTTGATCGAATCCACCACATCAATTCCGCATCCAAGACTAGCCGTTATCTAATCGCACAATGGGGTGTATGGGGTTGGACTGGCGGAGGTAATGGAACTACGCATGTACTCGGCTCATCGCAATCCCCGATCAACTACAAGACTCCTCCCACAGCACCAGACAACTTCGTTGAAGTTAACAAACGAACCGGCGCCTACGGCAGCGGTCATTCCGGCGGAGCGAACTTCGCATTTGCGGATGGATCGACACGGTATGTCGCGCAACAGATCACGTTAGTTACGCTGCAACAGTTGTCCACCAGGGCCGGTTCAGAAGTTGTGGTTGACGAATTCTAGGGGTCGTTGATACTCGATGTTCATATGCGCCGCGAAGGTAAATTGCCGTCGCGGCGTTTTTAGTCGGCTCTTACTTGCGGATGAAAACCATGTACCGAATCATTCTGTTTTGCATTCTTTCCTGGGCGATCACGCTCATCGGCTGTGGCCCGCGTATGCCGCAACTGGCAGAAGTGGAGGGCACGGTTTCCAAAGGTGGCAAGAATTTGGACGATGTGGATGTTCAGTTTTTGCCTGACCCAGAAAGAGACAATAAGTCCCCCATGTCATCAGGTATTACAGATAATGACGGGCGATATGTGCAAAAGTATTTGGAGAACGGTAAAGATGGCGCAGCGGTCGGGTGGCATCGTGTGATCCTGATCGATAATCGGGTTTACGATCGCGATAACCCACAACCATCACGGTTTGACTATAAGTTTAATCTGGCGGCATCAACTCCGATCAAGGTTGAAGTCAAACCGGGAAAACAAACGATCGACATCAATATAGATGACTATCGCTGACCTCCGCGGCAATACCCTACCTTTGGCATCCGTCTGGTACGGGAGGGCCGGGTGTCTGCAGCGGACGGAGTAGCTCGCTCAGTCGTCCCAACCAAACTATCGACCTCGACTCTTCGAACTCCTTTCCAGTTGATATCGCTCGCGAAAAAAAAGAGGCGTCGCCAGGAAGAACCTCGCGACGCCTCTTGTGGTCAACCAACTTGCGTCCCAATCAAGCGCGACGGTGCGCTGTTAACGACGACGTCGCACGACCAGGCCCAATACCAACACGCCCAACCCAACAATTGCTGACGGTTCAGGAATCGTGACAAAACTCGATGCCTGAAACGGCATCGATACCCCATTCGATTTAGAACTCGGAAACGTGTAACTCACGGTGGGCTGCGGCCCTTCCCAGAAGGAAACGTGAACCTGAGCGCCGCTCACCTCGGAACGACGGGGCGGCGTCAGATCGGTGGGCGACCGATCCCAATCGACTTGGAATCCCCAGCCTTGACCCGAACCAAAGGTGCCGGGGGCGAAACTGACTGTGAACATGTTCCCGCTGCCAATAAACGTTGCCAAATCGGTCAAATCGGTCGCAACGTTGAGCGTTGAGAACTGAATCACTGACATGTCGGTAACATGGACAGACATTGAACCATATGTTCCCGTCGGCAACATCTCCAGCGCCGGAATTCCATTCGTATTCAGCTTGATAGTGTTGATGTTGGCCGTCGAAAAGTCGATCGTAATGTCTTTGATACTCCATCCTGGATCGGAAGTGTTCTCAAATGCGATGTGCGAACCGCCGCTCGAAAGAAACTCCCCGGTGTAGCCCACCACGTCGGCAGGCGCCGTTTTGACAGCGGCCAACACACATACAAAACCAATGC
>DAOLCX010000183.1:0-5964 GCA_035327685.1 Pirellulaceae bacterium
CTAGTTTATGGGAGCATCCCAATAGCCCATTTTGAAAGCCGCACACCGGGGAATTCGCCACTACCAAACCAGTCAACTGCCTCAAAATCCGCGCAACCTGCGGAATCGATGCATGAGCTGGAACCGCGACCACCGGGATTGAACCATCTGAACCGGTTGCTTTTCCTCGACGATTGGCGAATTCAAAGCGTGTCCTCGCTCTTGGAGCGACTGAGGACAGGTCGCTCTGCCATCAGACACATTCCTCGTCGAGCCAAAATGACTATCGTTCGGGATTTGATGGTTGGCAGCGCAAACGAGCAGCCTCATTGGCAAAGACCAAATCGGCGGGACAGTCGATCCGACCAAAAACGATTGCGTTCTGATCGTATTGGTTGGCTATTTCGAGTGCCCGATGAAGCGGGATGTCGATGACAAAAAATGACTCTTCGCCGGGCCAGGCGGGATGCGGACCACGAGTCGTCCCCAGCAGGTAGGGCCAAGAAACCAGCTCTGCGGCCAGAAGCAGGTTCCGCGCGCGGTTTTCAGCGTCATCCAGCAGGCGCGATTGCGGGTTCCAGGCAGTCAAAAAAGCGAATTGTTCTGCACGATGTCGCCGCAAGAAGCCGTTGACCACTTCATTTTGTTGGCCAATCGTCAACAATGTTCGCAGTGCGAATATCTCGTATTGCGTTTGCAAATAGATTTGGTGCAGATTTTCAGCCATGAGTCAGGGACCCCGATCGTCGGACCATTCTAAACCGGGGAGCGCGCAGTTCGCCACCACGGCTTGGAGCCTGATCGCAGCGGCAGGAAGTCGCGAATCTCCACAAGCTCAAGCGGCGCTGGCGGAACTCTGCCAACGCTATTGGTATCCACTCTATGCGTTTCTCCGCCGATCCGGCCAGAACCCTGACCAGGCCAGCGACTCGATCCAGGGATTTTTCGCCGAATTGTTAGAACGGAGCCGCTTGCGTGTCGCCGATCCTCAGCGCGGACGGTTTCGCTCGTTCTTATTGGCCTCGCTCAAGAATTATTGCGCCAATCAACGGCGGCGTGAGCAAGCGCTCAAACGGGGCGGCGAGCGGCTCACCTTTTCAATTGACTGTACCGCTGGCGAAGAGCGGTATGGGATCGAGCCGCAAAATACTTTGACGCCTGAGCGGTTGTTCGAGCGCAAGTGGGCGCTGCAATTGCTGGAACGTTGCCTGCAGCGCCTGGAACAAGAAGCGGTCGAGCGCGGCCGGCACAAAATCTTTGGAGCGGTGAAGCCGTTCTTGTCGGGATTGGATGCCGACGTTTCCTATCAGCAAATCGCCGACGAGCACGCCACCACTCCGAGCGCAGTCAAGGTCGCGGTGCATCGTTGGCGCAATCGGTTGCGGGAATTGATCCGCTCCGAGATTGCCGAAACGGTCACGACCTCCGAGGAACTCAATCAGGAAATTGAACAACTCTTCAGCGCCCTGTCCGACGAGTAACCGCCTGTCGCTCTTTGGCACCTGCCAACACGCTGAGCCACAACGTGGTAATCGCTTGCGAGCGAACTGCCGCAAAATGGAGCCGGATTCCCCCGGTGACTGCTGCGCTGCGAATCGTGTTGACCAGCGCACAATGAAATGACCGAAGAGTATTTGAATGTCATCGTGTCCTGCGCGACGATGGATGGATGGTGTCCACTTATCACCATGCTCGTCCAGCAGGCTGGTTTTCGCTGCCCAGGTCCATGTATCACGCCGGGTTTGATGCAGCCAACGCTCATCCGATAATGGCCGAGATGTCTGGCGCGACGCCGAGATCAAAAGCCAAGTCTCCCATTCAACTGAGCGGTACTTTGTTTGTGGCAAACGCGAGGATGATCACATGGGTGTTGAACCACCAGAAGCATATCTAAAACAAGCCGAATCCCGCGCGGCCAACGATGGCACGATTAACGTTTCATTTTTTTCCCCCACAAGTTCAAAACAATGAGAGCTTTGTTGAATCCAGTACAGACCACATCTGATACAATGGGGTTGGCGCTTTCAGAACACAGGAAACGGATACACTGTTTTGAACCTGAGGGTTCGAAGCAAAACATTACTTTTCACATGATCAATACCGATGGTTACAACTGCCGACTCAAACGCTGTGGATCAAACACAAGAATATGTACTTGGAACAGGGCAAGATGAACTGGAACGCCTGGCGTTTCAACACCGACTGTGGTCCGATGCGGCTCATGCCGCCTGGCGCGCGGCGCGGATCCAAATCGGTCATCGCGTTCTGGACGTCGGATGCGGGCCCGGTTATGCGTCCTTTGATCTGGCCCAGTTGGTAACCCGCGTCGGTAGCGTTGTCGGCATCGACGAGTCGGCCAATTTTATTGGCAATCTGAACCAGCAAGCGCAGGTTCGCGGACTTACGCAATTGCGCGGCGAAGTGGGTGACGTGCAGCGAATTCCAGAATTCTTGACCCACGAAACGCCGTTTGACTTGGCCTACTGCCGCTGGGTGCTATGCTTCGTGCCGGACCCGGCCGCGGTCATTCAGGGCATCGCCCAAATGTTGCGCCCCGGTGGACGATTGGTGATCCACGACTATTTTCATTACGAGTCGCTCACGATGGCGCCCAAACATCCGATTCATGATCGGGCGGTGCAAGCTACCATTGCCAGTTGGAGACAACGTGGAGGCAACACGGACGTTGCCGGTGACTTGCCTCGAATCTTGAAGGACGCCGGGCTTCTGCTAGTGTCGTTGCAAACGCACGCGCGAGTGGCGCGGCCGGGCGAAACGATGTTTCAATGGCCGCAGGTGTGGTGGCGAATCTTTGCCCCTAAGATGGTCAAAATGGGATTTATGGCCGAAACGGAATGCCGGGAATTGTTGGAGTTGATGGACCGCATTGCGGCCAGCGACACGCATTTCATTCAGTGCCCCTTGGTTTATGAGTTCATAGCGGAGAAGAAATGAACAATTCGACGACGATCCGTGCGCCGGCCGATGGCCGATTCTTGTTGCGATTTCTGCTGATCGGTTTGGCCTGTTTGGGGTTCTGTGCGTATTGCTTGTACGATGGGCTCTACGCTTATCCCAAGCATCGCCTGGAACCGGTGCTGGCCTATGCGGAATTGGAAAAGGAGGGGAAAACCGATCGCTGGATCGAAGTGGCTCAGGAAAACGGCTGGGATGAAGCGAAACCGAAAAAGTCGGTTGAGGAAGTGCACGCTGATATCATTTGGCAATACGTGATGGCCGTGATCAGCGTGCTGTTCGCAATTCCGATTCTGGGCCTTTATTTTCGGGCGCGCTGGTCATGGATCGAGGGGACGGCCACTGGAATCAACACCAGTTGGGGTGTAGCCTTCGATTACGATCAAATCGAGCAAATCGACAAGAAACGCTGGGAGAAAAAGGGAATCGCCAGGATTCTGTATCAGTCGGACGGGAATAAAAAATGGTTTGTGTTAGACGACTTTAAATACCAGCGCCAACCGGCTGACGCCATCATGGCTCGCATCGAGTCGCTGGTGGCTCCCGAGCGCATTATTAATGATCAAACCAGCAGAGACATCCCGGACGCGGACGAGACCAGTCCCGAGCTAGGCGAATAGCCAGGTGCTGTGGTGGACCGGTTGGATTTCTCGTTGGGCGTCGGCGACATTGGCCTCTCCAATCGTCCAAGACCTTGGGAAAAAACCGCCTCTCGGCCCCATTCTGTCGCCCCTGCCTTGACAGAATCCGCTGAATCGGAAAGATTACGGGGCTTACGAAAAACCGGAGAAATGGTGCGATGAAGATTTTGAAGGGTGACACAGTCGTGGTATTGCGGGGTCGAGACGCCGGAGTGACGGGCAAGGTCATCGACGTTGATCGCGACAACAATAAGATCACGGTCGAGGGAGTCAACCGCGTCTATAAACACGTCCGCCCTAGCCAACGCAATCCCCAAGGTGGCCGCTTGCACAAAGAAATGCCCATCGATTCGTCCAAAGTCATGGTTGTTTGTCCCAAGACTGGCAAAGCCACGCGGGTTGGCTATCGGTATTTGGACGACGGTTCGAAGGAACGCTTCGCCAAGAAAAGTGGTGCCTCGTTGGGAGTGGTGTCACCACCCAAGAAGCGACTTGCCAAAAAGAGCTAATCCGCAGTTTCCCTTTGGGTACTGCGACATGTTGTCTGGCGATGGCGCCATCATGGTGCTGTGGCTGTCGAACTGTATGCCCGGCGCAGTTTGCGGATCGTGGAACTCCCAGGACAGGTCAGTAGCTGCCGATGTTTGATTTGTGGTTCAAGCACTGGCGCCGCCGCCGGTTGTCGCGGCGGCAGATTCCCCGTCAATGGCCGAGGTGGCTGGAGGAAGGTCTGTGGCAGTTTCGTTTGCTCAACGAGTCTCAGCGTCGGCGGCTGCTGCAAACCGTTCAAATCTTTTGCCACGAAAAGAATTTTGAAGGCTGCCAAGGCTTAAGCGTCAATGACTCGATGAAAGTCATCATCGCCGGCGCGGCGAGTCTGCTGCTTTTGGGTTTTGACGACGACTACTGTTTCGATCGGGTACGTTCAATATTGGTCTATCCAGGCTCGATGAGATTGCGCAACCGCGAGCAACCCGTGGGAGGCATTGTCACCGCCGATCCGTGGGTCTCCGGGGTGTATGCCGCCGGTGACACAATTGTTTTGTCCTGGGAAGATGCCGAATGGGAATGCGCCGACCCCGGTTTTCGCGCCAATGTGATCATCCATGAATTTGCGCACCATGTGGATGACCTGGACGGAGCCTTGCAAGGCGATCCGCCGTTTGCGACCGCAAAACAGAGCCGCAAATGGCGGAGGCTGATCCAAGACGAAATGGAGCGTCTGTCGGATCAGATCTCCGTGGGGGCTTCGACGGTGTTAAGACCCTACGCCTTGACCAATCTAGCCGAGTTTTTTGCGGTGGCCTGCGAAGCCTACTTTTGCGACTCCCATGCCTTGGCAGAGGAACACCCCGAGTTGTTTGCGATGCTTCAGACTCTGTTCCGGTTCGATACCCGGCTTTGGTAAGGCGGCAGGTGACCTGGTAGCTCGACACGACCGCCGATGAAAAGCTCTGTCACGCTACCCATCTCACCTGAGTTTTTATTCTCACATCTCAAGTTTCAATTCTCAATCGACAATACACGTTGGCCTGGACGAATCGATCTGCGACACTCACAGGGTTTCGATCTACAACAAGGCGATTTGCGGATCGCACCAGAACCAGGCCTGGCCATGAATACCGTGAACGGTTACAAAACTCTCGCCCCCTTAGAACCGAACAATCGATTGCGTTGCGCTTGAGATGGACATTCACCCGAACACGTGGGCGCCGGTTGATCAGCGCGAAAAGCTGCTGCGATCGCGAAAGGTCCTTCTTGAAGCGTGGAACGAGGTGGTGCGGGCCGAATGTCAGCGCGATGGGTTTGAAATGTCGGCCGAGCGAGGCTCGGGCGGCGCTGAGAGTGGAATGGGAGTGGTGCGGATGGTAACTTCATCGATCCACACTTCTCCAGGCCCGCTCAATTGAATATTCAATTGTAATGTGGTTGGTTCGGTGGTCGCTCGATAGATCACAAACTCGCGCCAGTCGTCAGTGGCGGTAACACGGAGCGCCAATTCGTCGCCTCCGAGGTTATCGGAAATCACACACGCAGCAGCGGCTCCGGCAAGGCGCCGCTGGATCCGGATGTAGCCATGAATACGGACCATCTGGCTTCCTGGTATCGAGACTTGAGCGCTGACGATTTCGAGGGGCGTTTGTTGGGGGAGCCCCGGTTGACCAGACGAATGGGAAGCCGCCAAGCGCAGTCCGAAACTGCCTTGAACTGCCGCCGCGGCTGTTAACTCGACTTGCGTCTGAAACTGCGTGTCGCTGGTGCGCAGGTTTTGCCACCCGGCGTCGATCATCCGTTGCAAGCTTTCAAAATCACCGCCAGCCAGCCCATTGGCTTGCCAGGCACTCTGCGCCACGCGTTCCGTCAACTG
>DAOLCX010000184.1:0-5959 GCA_035327685.1 Pirellulaceae bacterium
TGTAGCGGATGTCCCCAAGTTGTCGAATTCAGGTGTGGCTCCCAACAATGCCTCTAATCCACGTCCCAATCGTCTCTTTTTAGGCAGCATTCATAACCTCCATGCATAACTCAAGATAGGCTCGGCATCCACGAGACCGCGGCGCATAATCCAAGATACTCAGCCCATGGCTGGGTGCCTCGGCTATCTCGACTTCACGCGGAATGGTGGTGAAAAACACAATGTCTCCGAAGAAGTCGCGAACTTGCCGATCGACCTCCTGCGTCAATTCCAGTTGATGATCGTACATCGTCAACAAGATGCCGGCGAACTGCAACGCTGTGCCGTCAGTGCGAGCCCGCGAATTCATGACTTGGCGGATCACTTGGATCATCTGCGACAGCCCTTCCATCGCAAAGTATTCGCATTGAATCGGCATCAATACTTCGTCGGCAGTGGCCAGCGCCGTTTGCGTCAACTGGCCCAACGATGGTGGTGAATCGATAAAAACATAGTCATAACGCCCGACATCGTGCCGCAAATGCTCAACCACGCGGCGACTGGCCGAGTCGTCAGCGCGCGAAAGCTGGTCGATGTCTCGAAACGAACGACTTCCGGGTAACAAGAACAATTGCTCCGTTTCCGTGGGTACCGTCCAATGCCGTAAGGCCTCATCCATGACCAGCGGATGCCGTTCGACGGCTCGGCATCCCAACCCGCTGGTGGCGTTGCATTGTGGATCCATATCGATCAACAACGTGGCATGGCCAGCTCGGGCGGTCCCGGCCGCCAGATTAATCGCCGTGGTTGTCTTTCCCACGCCCCCTTTCTGGTTGGCAATGCAAATCGTGCGCGGCACTTGACTTCACTTCCCCATCGCCCCAGGGGCATTTCCCTTTGCCAGCTTTATTGGTTCCAATCGCCCACCCGACTCGAGATTGAACAGGTCGCGCGAAAGTCGTCGATTTCGTTCAGATGCGCAATGATCAATTGCGGACGAACGAAAATGTTGATGGCGGCTATGTACCAGGAAATTGAAAGTTCAAGAATGCCAAATCGTTATCGAAGTACGGCGGACCTACGTTCCTTACCAATTTATATAGTCACGCTAAATCACCCATTTTGGTTGCACGTGAAACGTTGCCTACAACCCGCAGATTGCCCTGTCGGTTCCACGTGAAACCAACCGACCTTCAACGGTTAACCGTCGTCCTCAGCCAATGAATGAAACACCAGGCCGGTCAACAGTTTTGGGAAAAAGTAGGTGCTCTTGGCGGGCATTCGCTCTCCCAACATGCTGATGTCGGCCACATCTTGGGCACGGGCCGGCATTACCATCGCCGCCAAATTGAACATCTCGCCGCTAGCTTGTTGCCCTGTCAAGTCTCGCCCCGTGACATCTCCTTCAACCAGGAACCTGGCGACTTCGTTTTCTCCCCGCACGTAAAGAGGCGTGGGCATGTCTTTCAGCCCCAAGAGATGCTCGATCGCCAATTTGTGCAAAATACTCCCCCCCAAGCCGTTCCACGAGGAACTGGCCTCTGATATCTCCTCCATCCGCCGCCGACCGGTTTCAGTCAGTCGGGCCAAGGTCCAGCATTGATCTCGGGCCGTGTAAAACCCCATCGTCGTCTGTTGATCTTCCATTTCGATTAGTTCCCACACATCGGGTGCTGCCTGAGGTCCCTTCGCGACTGGTTCGCAGTCGAAACAGCCTTGGAGTTGTTCAACAAACTGGTGTCGGTCCAAATTCGGCGCTTGACGTAACAAACGGTGCGTTGGCAGTACGACCAGGCCCGGATCGTTCATACTGAAGCAGGCTGTCATCACAAAATTGGCCGGGTGCTCGGCCGTCAACACGCCCTGTGATGCCAGTTCCTGTCGATAGTTCCAAGCCGTCTCGTATCGATGGTGTCCGTCGGCGATAAAAATCGGTTTTGGCCCCATCAACGAAATGACTTGGGATATCGCGGCAATGTCAGTGACTGACCAGAGGCGATGTACGACTCCGTTTTCGTCGGTGACCTGCAAGGGTGTCGTGTCTTCAAGGCTCCTTTCCAAAACAGATTGCACTTCATTGTCGGCGTCGGGCATCAATCCGAAAATCGGGCTGAAGTTAGCCCGGCAGGCCCGCATCAACAACAATCGATCTTGCTTGGGTCCGGCATGGGTTGCTTCGTGTGGATATACGTGTCCCGATCCAAAGGGTTCGATCTGCAAACGGCAAATAAATCCGCGGCGGGTCAAGACGGTTCCTTGATGCGCGAACACTTGATGATAGACATAAAACGCCGACGATTTGTCCGCCGCAACGGTTCCGTTTCGCTTCCAGCCGCGCCAAAACTCCGCGGCCCGGCGATAACGATCTTCCGGCTCGTCTCCGTCTTGCCATTGATTGAGAATCAACCGCACGACATTGGCTGGGTGCCGCGAGTAGAGTTCGATTTGCCGTTGCGGATCGATAATGTCATAGGGTGGCGCCGTGACGTCCGCCAATTTTCCTACACGAGAAAGGTCGTAGAGCCAGCCCCGAAACGCCTGTACGATTGCCATCGTGAAATATTCCTCAGAGGTTCGCGTATTCCATAAACCTAAAAGACAATCAAAAACCTGTCTTCAGCTCAACCCCCGACCCATGAAATGCACATCTTTTCCAAAGGGGGCGGTTTCCCAGCGTATGCCCTTTTTTTTGCCACCTTTTACGTCAAAATGTTGGCCGCGTCGCCCGCCAGCGACGGAATGCTAGCAGCAACCTCTTAGAGGCAGAACCTGAGTGTCGAAACCCCATGAAAAAACGACCTGTTGACCCACAAGAAATCCCTTGGCTGGCCGCCATTGTCGAATCGCCGATCACGACGACAGTCGTCACCTGTGCTATTTTGTGCGCCGCAGTGCTGATTGGCCTGGAAACGTACCCTTCGATGATGGCGGTGCACGGCAAACTGTTGCACAAATTGGACATGATCGTGCTAGGCATCTTTGTCCTGGAGATCGTGGTCAAAATGGCCCGCCACGGCCGGCGCCCATGGATGTATTTTCGCGATCCCTGGAACTGTTTTGACTTTGTGATCGTGGCCATCTGTTTGATGCCCGTCAACTCGCAATATGCAGCCGTCCTGCGCCTGGCCCGCATCTTGCGCGTGATGCGACTGATGAGTGCCTTGCCCCAATTGCAATTGCTGGTGGGAGCTTTAATCAAAAGCATCCCGTCGATGGGATACGTCGGCGTTTTGTTGCTGATGCACTTTTACGTTTACGCGGTGACGGGCGTGTTCCTGTTCCGCGACAACGATCCAGTTCACTTTCGTGACTTGCCCACGTCCATGTTGAGTCTGTTTCGAGTGGTAACACTTGAGGACTGGACCGACATTATGTACATCCAAATGTACGGGTCCGACGTCTATGCGTACGACAATTTCACCGATTTACCCAACACGCCATCCGCGCGGCCCGTCGTGGGTGCATTGTACTTCGTTTCTTTTGTGATGTTTGGAACGATGATCATGCTGAACCTGTTCATCGGTGTCATCTTGAACAGCATGAACGAAGAACAGGCGCAGCGTGAGCGTGAGCGACTGGATGAACGCCTGGCGGCAGGCACTTCGTTGAGCGTCAGCGATGAAATCCGTTTGATCGAACATCAATTGCAAGAGTTGGCTCAAAGCATCAAACTCTTGCGAGTACGCTGCGACAAATGAGTTGGAGAATGTCCATCTCTGGCGCAACTCAAACGATCGTTTGGCTCTCAGAGGTCGAAATTGTGTTTGAGGTCAGGTAGGTGTCTTCGGTGGGGTCAAGTCCTGCTTTGGACCTGAAAAAGACTCCCGACTCCCTCACCGATAAATAGGATTAAAACTGATCAAGTTTTCAAGGGCGCACGATCGGTTTGACGGTGCCAAAAATCGACCGTTTGGTAAGGCCATGGGGATTCCAGGTTCGACTGTCCACCGAGTTGTTGACATTGTCGCCGATCACCAGGTATTCGTCTTGGCCCAAAGGGTACTCGCGAATTGAACCATCGGGATTCATTTCGTCTCGGTAATGAATGCCGCGACAAATTCGAATTCGCCTGACAAGTACCGGACCGTGGCTGGCACCGATCACTATCGCGGCACCTTGGCTTCCGTCGGGGCTGTCTGTTTGGCTCCCCTCCGAGGTTGGTACGTCTGCGCTGTTGACTGATGTCGAGTTCTGACTGTCATTCGGGAGCACATTTTTGATGATGAAATCGTCCCAGGGGCCCCCTAACTTCTTTCCGTTCCAAAGAGCATGCAATGTGCCCCCGATGGTTGAGATTTCCAGCAATCCATTCTTCATAGTCCCTGGATCGATGCGAGCGGCCGCCGCTTCGCGCCCATCAAAGTTGACAAGGACCTGGCTGGTGCTTCCTTGGACTTGAACTTTCCATGTCCCATTGGGCCTGATGATCGCGGCCTGAAAGAAGGCCTGTTCACTCATTTCCAGCTCGATAGCCACGTAAAGCTGTTTGACGAGTTGAGGTTGGAAAAATAATGATTGATCACCAGGATGGTAATCCTCGATGGGAACGACTTGCGTCCGCTCGCCAGTATGGCGGCAGCAGCGCCAATGTTCGTAACTTATGGTGTCCAGTTCATTCGCGATCACCGGTAACGGACGAAAACTCCAACTATTGCCCCCCTGCTTCCAGCCCGAGCGCTCCCGTTGTGGGCGAAATCGACTGGGGAGTTTGGCCGATGCTGGCGGAGAATATCGCGAATCAAAGACTGGAATCATGGTTGCCTGAATCTGTTCCCAAAACATTTTGATAGGTCCCTCTTGATTCCAGATAATCCCGTCCCGGATGGAAATCGTTTCACCTGGCAAGCCAACGACACGTTTGACCCCTTGCTGACCGGCGCGAGGTGTCTCTGCGGGATAGTGAAATGCCACCACATCCCAGCGTTGCAATCGACCAAAGTCTGTTTCGACGATATACCGTTGGGCCGGCTCAACGCGATGGTGTTCGCGCGCATTACCTGTAAACCCACAATTGGGGCAAATGGATGTGTTCGTGGACTCCAGGGAACGCGCGTCACATTGATAAGGGAATCCACATTCGCCACAAGTTGTGCTCAGATGCTCGCCCCACAACGCCGGGGCCATCGACATCCCCTCGACTTCGGCGTTTGTCAATGTACGCGATGGACAACCACACAGCCCAACACAGACCAGACCCCACACTCCCAGGCACAGCCTCAAGAAGGCACCTCGCATCGAGCTAACAAACATCGATACCCCTCGACTATTGATTGAAATGAACCGAGATTATTATGGAGACAAAAGACGTCTCTGACTATGGACCGCGCCATGAAAAACCCGATGTTGATCGATCATCCACTAGTTGCCTGCCATTTGACAACTCTCCGCGATAAACGCACGAATTCCACAGAGTTCCGCCAGGCGGTTAGTAGAATGACGACCTTTCTCGCGTTCGCAGCCACAGAGGACATTCGCACTGCCGATCAGCCGATCGAGACGCCAATCCAAAAGACGACCGGAAAACGCTTGACCGATCGAGTCGGTATCATACCGATCTTGCGCGCAGGGGTGGCGATGGTGGATCCACTACTGAATGTCATTCCCCCGGCAGAAGTCTGGCATTTAGGGTTATACCGTGACGAAACCACGGCCCAACCGGTTCGTTATTACAATAAGCTGCCCGTCTACGATCCGGTCGATTTGGCATTCATCCTGGACCCGATGTTGGCGACGGGGGGATCTGCATGTGAAGCTTGCCGAGCGCTCCTCAATTGGGGCGTCAAGCGCATCAAGATGCTCTCCATTATTTCGGCTCCTGAAGGGATCGCCCGATTAAGCAAGACGTATCCGGATATCGATATTTTCACGTGTGCCATCGACCGCGGATTGAATGAGCATAAGTTTATTGTGCCCGGGTTGGGGGATGCGGGGGACAGGATTTTTAATACGACAGGCCAATGAGCACATCTCAAGACAGGCT
>DAOLCX010000185.1:0-5957 GCA_035327685.1 Pirellulaceae bacterium
GTGATCAATGCGCCAAACGGCAACTGCAAATTCCGCCAATTCGCAGGCGTCACGCTGGGCTGGATTCGTTGAGGAAATGGCGCGATTGCAACGGATGTTGAGCGGCACCGGCAATACAATCACGGCAAATCGATCTCCAAGTTGTTGGCGAGCGCCTTGCAGCGCGTGGTGAGTTCGTCGGCAGTGCGTACACGTGTAATCGAACATCTCAATGACAACTGATTCTGCATGAGCGTGGCCAATCAACGGCCAATGCCGTGAATCCAAATGGGTGGTTCTTCCAGTCGTTTGATCGACAAAACTCGCCAGCCGCGGTTCATCGTCGTGATGGATCTCATCTGATTGAACTGTCGTGTCTTGCCACACCACGTGCATCGTCGCGGCCGCCGGCAGGATCGTTTGGTTCAATAAGTGCAAGGAACGGATTCCGGCAGGGCGCATCGCCGTGGTTGTTATCGGCGCCAATCGGGATACCACTTGGGCCAGCGACCAGGACATTGATCGTGTTCGTTGGGACCAGTCGACATCCAAAAGTTGCCGCTGATCCACCAGCGGGCTTTCAAAAACGTCTGGAGGACTGAAGATCGACGGCGATTCATCGGCAGGGACAACGTTGTGCTCGTCGATTCGGTATGTGGGAAGTGGATCGGATGCGAACTGTCCGAAGGCCAACAGGCCCACTGCTGCCAGGGCAAGTCCGCCAGATCCCCACATCCACCTCGAACTCGTCGGCCGCAGCATGGCAACCAGGACGAAGGCCGCCAATCCGCAACTGTGGACGATCAGGCAAAACATGCAAAGGTGCCCAATTGCAAACACTTGAAGCGCCAAGAACCAAACGGCCGAAAGTCCGGCGACAAAAGAAGCCGCGACAATCAATTTCCAAGCCCAAAGCCGGGCGCTCGGCCGGCTGAAAATGGTCAATCCGCCCAACCCTAACATCATCGTTCCATAAATCGGCAATCCCAACATCACTACGGGGAGCGAAAACCATCGAGACCACTGGCTTTTTAAAACATGTTCACATTGGAACCAACCTTCGCCACCACAACCGTAAACCGGTGACGCCGTTGCCGTGGCCCATGTGAGGTAGGCGGTTGTCGCCAATGCAATCGCGCCGCAGATTCCCAGCAGGGATTGGCCAATGATGAATCTCAACGCCGAGCGACCGCCGCGCGCGGGCTGTGCAAACCATCTGCGCCTGGCATTTGGTCGTGGCAACTGGCCTTCCAACACAAGCTGTGAAAACGGATGTCGGTTACCGGTATGAATCGGATGCCCGTCGATCGCTGTTCGATGAAAGCGGTTCATAGTCCACAACCTCCCCTCCAGTTTTTGTGTCGAATGGCCACGACATCAGTTGTGCCTAAACCTTGAAATGCTTGAAGACACGGTTACGTTCAAATGTCGTTTTCGACTATTGGCACCCTGAACTATCCGCAAACATCGTGCCAATGGGAAACGTTGTGATTTGCCAGTTGTGATGTGCATTGGGCCGATGTTGTGATCGAAAGTTGGATCAATGTCGATGCCCAGACCGCTCGCACATTCTACGGGTGTCACAAATTGAGACGCGCGTCAAGAATTGCGAATCAATGCGATTAGCAAGCGATGCGCTTGGCCTGGGATGCGTCTGAGCATGTGGGCATTCGTTGGTTGGGACCAAGGCAAACTGAGCACTCACATGGCGCTCAGTTTGCCAATTCATATCATGTGTGGCGGTTCAACCAAGTCACTCGATGATCGACATCTTGAACCTGGTCCCATGAAGTCACAGCAAACTGCCAGCTCATGAGTGAACGGTTGCCTCGATTCAAGATCCGCTCCATTATTGGTCGCGGCCGCGTGGATTACTGGGGAGCCGGTCTGCGTCTGGTGGAGGTTCAACAGTTACCGTCCCGCTCTCGAAACGTTGTTGATATTGAGCTTCTGGCATCGGTTGCTGGATAACCGCACCGACAGGTTCGCTTTCCATCGGGTACGTGACCCCACAACATGTGGTGGCCGGCATGGTTGACGTGTAATAGACCGGGCGGTAGACCGCGGGTACAGTTCGGCTGTAGCCATACGCCACCGGACGACACCGATAAAATACACCGACGTGGTATTGACGGTGGAAGTTAGTATATCCACAGCAGGGATCGACGACGTGTACCGGTGGACAACATACTGCAGCGCGACGCCACGGCAACAGTTGGGCGGACGCCTGCGATGACAAAAACATGGTCGCACTGGCAAAAACCGTGGCGACTAACAGCGCTCTGCACATCATCTTATTCATGGTTCAGTCCCTAATTTGCAAGACTCAGAAACGCCCGCCGACGCGATAAGCACAAGCCATCGCGTCTCGCGCCCGGCGCCAATGCGAGCACCCCTTAGCGCCGACCACAATTGCAAAAGGCGTGCCACGCACCCCTTCGGTGCTGGCCGCTCGATGTTTGAGGCAGGAGTCCAGCGTCTGCCAGCAAGTCGCACTGAACCCGGTAGTCAGCGGACTTTCACACTTACTAAACATCCGGAAATCGCCTTCGAACCAGTTGCAAAATAATCAAAAAGGGGTCGTGGTTCTGAAATGTGATGGGTTCGAAACGGCCAGTATGGACGATTGACGGCCAGCGCCGGTCATCACAGCTTGCAGTCAACAATGCACACGGCAGGGTACTTCGGCACGCGATTTGCGAACCCAAATCTGGGAATGGGGAATCAGGGACGCGATTTGATCATAGCAGACACCAGGAGCAATACCATGTGCGAAAACATACCCAACCGGCGAACGCCTTCTCAAGGGGAGCCTGCGAACCAAAGCCAGGCGACGTTCCAACCCAGAACCATCAACGAGACTAGCGGGGAACGGTCACCACCTTTTCGATATTGGTTTAACGGGCAAGAGCTATTTCCGGAGTCGAAAGCGGACCGCGGATCGCAGAGTGACCGCTAACAGGTCGGGTGGTTGAGGGGTCGGGTGTTCAGAGTGCGCAGCTCCCGGTAGGCCGTTCCGGCAATAAACTCTTGCTTCCTTGATCCGAGCCTTGGACGGTAACCAAGTGCTGGTGCAATGCGTCTGTCATGGCGAGCACTGACCATGCCGGTTCCTGCCGGTCGGCGTCATGGCGTAAGAGTCACCGATTTCAAATTGTCATCCGGGACTCGGTCGATCTGCAAGCTGAATGGATCGACGCCGGCGCGATGAGGAATCTCGGCCACAATAAAGCGCACCCGATTTGTTCCCGTAGTCGCTTTCACGCGTTGTCGATGCAGGGTGGCTCCGTAGCGCTGTCCGGTAGGCGGAACCGCGAAGGCTCCGATCTCGACCCATTCATCCATCGGTTCTTCGACTTCGATCCAGTGGCTGGACAAGGATTCGCCTTCTGCCGCGACTCCCGATCCGCTGCGGACTTCCTGCATGGCGAACTTGCGGCATTCGAATTCCAGTTCTACCTCGTAACTGCCGTCGTCCAGCGGGCGGTATGTCGCTTGTTTGGCCCGCTGATCATACAACACGATCCGTTCAAACAGGTCGGTCAGCAGGGTTTGGTGTTCTGGCCCGGCGACTTCTCGCAGCGCCTCAAGCAGATCGAGTGAGGTCGGGTAGGGGGCTGATGCGTAACCGAATTTCTCGACCAACATTCGCAGCGCCGTATTGACGCGTTCCTCTCCCAGCAGTTCCTTCAATTGGTACATCACTACGCTCCCCTTGTTGTAGTGGATATACCCTTGGCCCGCCTCAACCTGAATCAGTGGCCGTTCGCGGAGCAATTCATTTCCTCGGCTCCGCAAGTAACGATCCATTTCGTATCGCAAGAATTTGCGCATCATATCCCGTCCGTATTGGCGCTCCATTACCATCAGCGCCGTGTACTGGGCCAGCGTCTCCGACAAAACGGTGGCTCCTTGCATATTGGCTCCCACCACTTGATGCGCCCACCATTGATGTCCCATCTCGTGGGCCACGACATAAAAAACCATGTCGATATCTTCCGGGTCGCGCAGATCGGCGATGAAGCCAATCCCTTCCGAGTAGGGCATGGTGCCGGGGAAAGCCTGTGCAAAGGACGCGATCCGCGGGAACTCGATGATGCGGGCCTGGCGATGGCGATACGGGCCAAACTGTTCGGTGCAATAACTCAGTGTGTCGCGCATCGACGCCAGCATTTTATCGACGTTCCAATAGTGTTCCGGGTGGTAATAGACTTCCAGCGTCACGCCGTTCCATTCCCGCACGGCGACTTCGTACCGCGCCGACATGAACGCGTAGAAATTCAAGGAAGGATGGTCCAGACGGTAGTGAAAATAGCGGCGGCCGTTTTCCACCCACTTCCGTTGAAGCGAACCGGGAGCAATCGCGATTTGATCCTCGGTGGTACTGATGATCGATTCGACTTCCACCCAGTCACTGTGATTGCTGATGTAGTGATTGGAGCGCGCTGCCAGGTCATGCGGGTCAAGCGGTGGCATCACGCGCGGCGATCCCAAACCGCGGCGCCGGCGTTCGTTCGGGTTCGACAGCTCCCGCGCCGGCTGATAACCGAATTGCGGCACGATCATGTTGTTAAAGAACGAGCCGTTTTGTACCAGCTCTGGATTGCTGACCGAGTTTTCAAAGCCGCGATGGATCGTTGACACGGTATAGCGAATCGTGATTTCCTCGTTGGGCGCTAAAGGGGAATCCAGGCGATACACAAAGAAATGTAAATGTGGATAGCTATCTTCCAGCGTCGCGCCGGGAATATCGAGGGTCGTTTCGTACTTGTCAGCCGTGTTGACGTACAGACGTTCGATGGGCTCCGCCGAACGGTTGACCATCCGTTGCTCGCCGCGGAGTTCCAAACCGCGATGCGGAGGATCAATGTCAATCTCATAGCGAATGTGAGTCACCCGCGGTTGGGGAAACTGAGATTGGTCGCGGAACAAGGTCTCGTATTGAGCCGACACTTCTTGTACTTGTTTCCTGGTCTTCCAGTGATTGAGGATTTGCGTGTTGTAAAAGACCCACGCTGCACAGCACAACCAAACTAACAGTGTGGCCAGCGTCCCCCATCGCAAGGCTCCTTGCCACCGTCGCACTCCCAATTTCCAGCGCGGACGGATCCCCTTTTCCTTGCCTCGCGGCCACCAGGCGATCGCTCCCCACGCCAACAGTCCGGCAAACAGCAGCCAGTACAAACTGAACCACGCCAAGGATGGAAGATACGGCGCGATACCGAACAGATCGGAATACGTATAGCTGGGAAGAGACACGAACATCCACATCCGGCTTTCCCAGCCCAACACGCTCCAGATAAATTGGTTGACGATGATCAACAGGACAAAGCCAAAATAGCCGACATATTTGTTGGGCGAAATCACGTGAATCAACACGGCCAATGCGCACAAGCAGGTAAACCGGATCAAGTCCCAACCCAGCAGTTCGCTCAGATAGACGCCAGTTTGGAATCGCTGGTAACCGTTGGCCAGTTGTGTCGCCATCCCCGACAACCAACCGACCACCAACACGGCCACCACGACCATTAACAGCGCCACAAACTTGCCCACGGCGACCAGCCAGGTCGGATGGGGAAGCGCGTCATAGACTTCATCCAGTCGAGCCTCGCGTTCTTTCCACACCAAGACACCCGCAAAGAACGTGACGATCGCCAACAGAAAGATATACAGCGAACCCCGAATGATGTCGATCATTTTGTAGGTGACCGGCAACGACGCCAACCCGAACGCTTCGATGTTGCTGAACCAGAGATTGGTCACCAGGATGAACAACGCGAATGCCATCACGGCGCGAAACACGTTGCTGCTGAGAATGCCCCGCGCGTCCACCGCGATTTGACTCAGCAATTGTCGGCTGACCGGCAAGGGGCGGATGTCAGACGCCGTGGGCGCCGCTCGCGATGTATGCCGGGCCAGTGACTGGTCCAGGTCTTCGCCGCGCACCGGCCGGCTCCGTTCGGTAAACGAAAACCGCC
>DAOLCX010000186.1:0-5953 GCA_035327685.1 Pirellulaceae bacterium
GCGTTTTCCGGTTCCCACGGGGAATTTGAAGCGCGACGGCACTTATATGCGAACTTGGGCGGGTTCTTTGAACAATCACCCTATGTCGCAGCCAATTTGGATTCGGATTTCCGCGGGGTCGATTGCCGCCTGCGGATCGTCAATCGCATTGCCCAACAGCAGTACCTGAAGGACAAGGACTTGTCCGAGGGGATTGCGGCTGGCCGAGCCGAGCGGAGGATTGCCAATGAGTTTCAAATGCAAACGGATGAAGCCTTGCGGGATGCCAAGCTCCGGTTGTCAGACGTGGTGGGGAGCGCCTATCACCAATCGCGATGGTTGCCACGGGCTTACTTGTCGAGTCGCTCGGACAGCATTCACTGCCAGGTACAGAAATCCGACATGTATCATCTGGCGGCTGGTCTGCCACCTTCGTTTGGGCTGTTGGGGTCAGATGTCGAGTTATTGATTCACGAATCGCTGTTGACCAATTACGCCGATCCCTTGGTGGTCGGTCGGACCTTTACCAACGAAGAGTTGGCGACGCGTGCAGCAGAACTATTTGGTGAGATGCCGAAGGCGTTTCAACAGGAACCGGGGGAAGAGCCCTGGGCAATTACATTTCCTTCGACTTCGGCGGTTCAGATCGAATTGGAAGAAAACAGAATCCGGATCGCCATTACCGGCCGTCAGTTTTCGCAAGGAAACAATACGATTCGAGGTTCATTAATTATCCGTGCCAGTTTCAAGCTGGTCCGCGACGAAAACCGATTGTTGCTGGTCCGCGACGGCGACGTCCAAATCGAATATGAAAACCCCGATGACGTCAATGCTCGACTGTCAGCTTTCAGGACTTTTTTGGAAACCAAACTGAATTTGCCCGTGGGACCGGGAGAATTACCAGCGGATGCAGTTCTGGAACTCCCACCCGATTTGATTCCCATTGACCGTTTAGGCACGGCCGAGGCTGGAGCTGAATTGGCCGGCAAGTTAAAATTGATACAGTTGCGAGTTGAAGAGGGTTGGCTCGCCGCCGGTTGGAAGCTGAGTGTGTCGCCACAGTGGAGTGCGACAGAACATCTCGACTTACCGGCCATTCATCCGTGGAATCGCACTGCACCGCAACCCGATTTGAACGCGCCCGAAACTGGCGGTCGCGAAGAGTGATTCGGAAAACAGAGCACTGAGTTTCAGCAATGATTCAAACGGAATACACATTGGCCTATGCCTTGGTATTTGCCATGATCTCATTGGGTGTCGTGGCCTTGGTTGTGCCGCGTCCGCGCAAAGCGGACTTACCTGAAAACCTGGAACGGAAGCGTAAAGAGCATGAGTCTGAAGAAAAGAGGCGAAGGATGCTTCCTCAGGCATACCGAGGTAAAACGGCGCCAACCAAAAAGTAGTTTTGGACTCTGGGTTTGTAACTGTTCGTGGTAGCTCGCGGTTATAGGGCCATTGTCCTCAGTTGTGCTAAACCTTGGTTGGAATCACCTTTGTTAAAGCACGGATCATTGCCAAGACTGGAACCATTGAGGACCATTGTTCTGCAATGTCGTGTGCGGTTACCTTGGTGTTTTGTGGAAAAGAGTTGAGAACTATTCCGAGACTCGAAGTCACAAATCCGAATTGCAAGAGTCAATCCTGGCCAATTTATTTTATTCCTTTGCCGTCACTGGTGCGGCGTCCGCATCTGGAGAACTTTCGCCAAGTTCTTGACGGACAAATTGCAACGCCTCTTCAGGCGTGAGAAATACAGAGTTTTGCAGAAACTCTGGCGATAAATCTGACCGCTGCAGCCGATTCGTTACCGCCCATTTGACATCTGACATGACAAACAACACGCCGGCCCTGTTCAAGTCATCAATAAGTAATTTCAGGACTTCGATGCCAGTCGCGTCAATCCGATTCACGCCGCTGGCAATCAACAACACGGCGCGAAGGTCGGGCCGCTCAGCCAATTGACGCAACACGAATTCGTGTAAATAACGAGCGTTGGCAAAATACAGGCTCTCGTCCATCCTGATCGCGAATACACCGGGCACTTGTTCCACCCGATATCTTTGGACATTTCGAAAAGTTTGGCGTCCGGGAATTCTGCCGACTTCGATGATTTGCGGTCTGCTCGTTCGCCAGAGCCAAGAAACAAATGTCGCCGCGATTCCTACGACAATTCCCCACTCGACGCCGATCACGATGACCGCCAGAAATGTGAACCAGAGGGTAAACGCGTCGTTGCGACTGTAACGCCACAATCGCAGGGGAGTCCGCCAATCGATGATCGTGACCACCGAGACCATGACGATTGAGGCCAAGACGGCTTGAGGAATGAAATAGAACCAGGGCGTGAGCCAGATCACGGCGAGCGCAACTGCCGCTGCGGTCATTATGGAGGACACGGGCGTCTGTGAGCCCGCAGCGTCTCGAATCGTCGAGACGCTGAAGCTGCCTGTTACCGGAAAACCCTGGGTCACCGCGGCTCCCACATCGGCCATTCCCAGGGCAAACAACTCGCGATTGGGATCGACGCGTTCCCGTTTTCGAATCGCCAGGGCCTGAGCCACCGACATACTCTGGACATATCCAACAAGGGCCACGGCCACCGCCACCGGCAACAGCGCTTTCAGGCTGGCCAGGTCCATCGAGGGCCAACTCCATCCTGGCAATCCCCGAGGGATGTCCCCGATCACGCGAATTTCAACGGATTGATCCAACCGCGCCAGAAGCACCCACAACGCTGCGACAGCAACCACCAACATCGGTGCCAGCTTGGCCAGCCATAAACCGACCACAAAACGATCGCGATGATCCTTGTTTGTTTTTTGCCAAACGGCGACCAGCCACAAAATTGCACAACTGGTCATGCCCATTCCAAGCGCGAAGCGATTTGCATGGGAAAAATTGATGAGCGTGGCCCAAATCCACTCGATCGGATATTCGCCGTGTTCAATAGAAATGCCAATCCAGTGTTTGAGCTGGCTGAGCACAATGATGATCGCAGCGGCATTAGTGAACCCGACCAACACTGGAAAGCTAATAAAGTTGGTCATAAAGCCCATGCGAAACAACGCCATAACGACTTTGATGGTGCCAGACATCAGCGCCAGCGTACCGCACAAAGCAATGAACTGGGGGCTACCCGGTGGAGCCAATGGACTGACCCCGGAATACACGAGCAAGGCGATCAAGGCCACTGGCCCCACTGACAATGAAGTACTGCCGCCAAACATGCCATACAAAACGAGGGGGGCCAGGCAACCGTACAGTCCATACTCGGGTGGCAAACCGGCCAAGATGGCGTAGGCCATCGCCTGCGGAATCATAATCACGGCAGCGATTCCGCCCGCCAAGGCATCGGCGCCAAACTGCGGCCAACGATAACCTTGGAAACGTTTAAACACCGTTCACCACATCATCCAGCGACCATGGAATGATTTGTTACCATTTGGCGGAATTCATCGAACAGGTAGTGGCTGTCATGCGGTCCCGCCGATGCCTCTGGATGGTACTGCACGCTAAACGCCGGAAACTGCCGATGTCGCAAACCGGCAACCGTGTTATCGTTCAAGTTCCTATGGGTAATTTCCAGGCAGGAGGGTAACGTCTCTTCGCAGACCGAGAATCCATGGTTCTGCGAAGTGATCTCGATTTTCTGAGTGTGCAAGTTGATCACCGGTTGATTCGCGCCGCGATGGCCAAACTTCAACTTAAAAGTCTGCGCTCCACACGCCAGTGCCAGTAATTGGTGCCCCAAGCAAATGCCGAAGATCGGCAGTTTGCCAAGGAGTTCACGAATCGTATCAATCGCATATTGCAATGGGGCTGGATCCCCTGGTCCGTTGGACAGAAACAATCCATCTGGACGGTAGGCCATAACCTCGGTCGCTGACGAAGTTCCCGGCAAGATCGTAACGCGGAACCCTTGATCGACCAGGTGTCGCCCAATATTCCACTTCATCCCAAAATCCAAAGCAATTAAATGAGGCGCATCGATGCTGTCGCTCCCCCCGTTTCCGGCCAGGTGCCAGTTCGACTCCAGTGACTCCCGCCATTCGATCGGTTGTTCAGGCAGGACTTCACGAACCAAGTCTCGACCCACCAATCCAGGGCTGCGACGAACCTGCTCCAGGAATTCGTTTTCATCGAGATACTCGGTGGTGATGCCAGCTTTCATGGCGCCTTCCGTCCGAATACTTCTCACCAAGGCCCTGGTGTCAATATCACAGATACCCACCACACCCTGGCCGGCCAGATACGCGCCAAGTGTTCCCTGTGATCGAAAGTTGCTGGCAATCGGGCTGGCGTTCCGAACGACAAATCCTGACAAAAACGGCCGACGACTTTCAGCATCCTCATCGTTAAAACCGTAGTTTCCGATTTCCGGGTAAGTCATCGCCACAATCTGGCCGCGATAACTGGGATCGGTCAGGATCTCTTGGTACCCCGTCATCGAGGTATTGAAGACGATTTCACCAAAGGTTGTCCCCTGGGCGCCCAATGCGCGGCCGCGATAAACCGCTCCGTTTTCCAATGCCAAGATGGCTCGCTGCATGTTATCCCCTGGTCGAATGGAATCCGCTTGAGTCACGCATGATGCGCATAACCGTTAAGACACTCCGCTGAGTTTAATGATTATTCCAGCTATCACAACGGCCCATCGAATGTCAAGTCTGCGCAGCCACGTTTCCGATACCAGTATTGGCTGTGGGTCTCCGAACTAAAGAAGCTCGCTTCGGCGTTCGGACAGCCAAACTGAGAAGGGTTCCTGTTGCGGCGAGCGGGAACCCTTCGTTATTTTACAACTCGTGATTGCGAAGTTTTTCCGAGTATTGCTCTAAAATCTTGCGTTCGCGCCGCGTCAAACTCGCCTCACCAGATCGATTGATTTTATCCAACACCTCGTCCGCTTGACGACGCAAATCCTCCAAAGGATCAGCCTCGCGGTAAACTCTAAGTTGCCGGCGCCGTGATGTCAGTCGTGCCAACCAACCGAAGGCCAGCCACTGAAAATTCCACTTTAGTCGATAATAGAGGGCGGCAAAGCCAGCTCCGGCCAAATGACACTGCGCGGCTACCAGACTGTCTTTATTGAAACTCCGTACAATATCCATCCCCACCAGAAAAGTCGCCAGGATCCACGCGGGAACCGGCCAAATCCCGAAAACCAACAAATTGACGCGGGGGTAACGAAAGGCGAACAACACCAACACGGCCGCTACTCCACCGCTGGCACCTACCACGGATCGTGGAGGAGCTGCTGAATAGGTCGTAGCCACCCAAACCAGGCCCGCGATGACAATTGCCATCAAATAAAACTTGAGAAACTCCGAACGTCCATAATCGGACTCCAATGTCCGACCCAGAAAAAACAAGGCCAGCATGTTCCCAAAGATATGCAGAAAACCGTTGGGGGCATCAAACGGAGCATGCACAAAGCCATAACTGACAAGTCGCCACCACATCCAAGGACGTTGCCAATCGTCTGAATTGAGCGCCAGCATCTGACCGAGCCAATGGACGCCGGGCCCAGTCCGATCCGTGAACATGTCCAGAAAAAAGACCGCCACATTGATCAATATCAACGTCACTGTCAGGGAGCGGGCAGTCCCTCCCCAAGAAGATGCCGAGGATCCTCGCCAACCCTCAGAGTCGTTTTGCCAATAGTCTCGGTCCTGGTATCCCATAGTGCTCCCGTATGGTCAAGCGACGGACAATTCTAGAAGAACTGCCCCTCCCTGACAAAGGGTGCGGAGATCCACTATTTCAGGCTCAACCTGAAACTACTTATTGGGTAGCAATCTTCTCGATGACTAAGAACCAGGCAGAGGTTGCATTTGCTGCTGTTTGCGCTGAATCTGGTTGGTGAGATACTCGACGCGGGTTTTCAGTTCCTCAAGTTCTGCCGTCTTGGCGCGGGCAAAGTCCGCAAGCAACTTGACATCATTCGCCAGGTTTTCGTTGTCTTCTCTCAGTTTTA
>DAOLCX010000187.1:0-5949 GCA_035327685.1 Pirellulaceae bacterium
GTTCCGGGAGCGCCCCCCCCGGTGTCTTGCCCTGAACGGTTGCAAAAGCCGTAACACGAGCGTTCAGCGGTTGGAAATGGCGCGGGTGATTGGGATTTCAGAGAAAATCAGAACGCCCAGTCCGTTGAATGTTATGCTTGAGCCAGGTCACGCCCGCGCGTAGAAGCGATTGGCCATCAAGTATTCCATGCCCACCAACACGGCCAGCATGATGATCAGCAAGGGGTAAAATTCCTGGCCACGGCGGGAGGTCCCTTGCTGCCGCTGGATTTCGATTTGGTCGCGCGCCAATTGGTACTGACCGGCCCCCAGCCATTCGTCTAAATCGGTACTTTTCATCCGCGTCAAATCGGTTGCGGCCATCGGCAAATTGACGCTGAATCCTCGCAATACGGGGCCTTCGCGATTCCCTTTCAGCCGATAATGGCCGGGGGCATCGGTGAAGCGATACCGCAATTGCCCTTCATTGGCCGTGATGCTGGTCGGGATTTGCGCCAGTCGCGGCGAAAACAGCGCGTAGGTTTCGGGTTGAAAGCGGAGATCATTTCGCAGCACCGCCAGTTGCCCCGGCTCGATATTCAGCGTATCGCTTTCGAATTGCACCAGGTATTGGGCCATTTGATTGATCAGCAAAAAGGCCGGGACAGGCATCCCGCTGAACAAATCGTTCCATTTCTCGCGGCCGGGCGGGCGTTCGGGTTCTGAGATCGGCGTGGTCATGGTGATCACTCGACCCTGGCCAATGATACGCTCCATCAAAGCCGGTTGCCGGTTGCTGTAACGCAGGATGACCTGTGTCGGATGTTTCGCTTGCGCCTCCAGCTCGATCCCCCAATGATAGTAGATCGGAAAGCGATACCAGGGGACATCATCGGGTTCTTCTCGAAACGGCGCCAGAATAGGATGAGCCAGCGACTCTATGCTGATGATCAAGTCACCGTCAGGTCGGCGCCAAGGGAACGTCAGTGCGCCCCCCATCATCTCGCGGGCCAACTCGCTGCGAAAATCGGCATGGGACTCGCCTCGATCCAAGGCGTGATGCCCCAGAAACAGCGCCAGGTTTCCGCCGCTGTTGACGTACTGTTTGAGTTTGGTCCACAGGGGTTCGGAAATGGGGTCAGGATTGAGCATGAACACGGCCTGAAATTGAGACAGGTCAAAGCGGTTGATCTCGGACTGTTGAATTTCAGTGACTTGATAAGCGCTGACTCCCAATTGCCGATCGCCTTCACCTGCCAATATGGCTGACAAAAACAGGGGAGAGACATCGGGCGGGTGCACGATCAACACCGGCCAGGCCGGTTTGACCTCTAAGGTGAAGTAGCGAATATCGTCGATCTCCAAGGCGTCCTGACCGAGAATCTCCACCCGCCCGTGCAGGATTCCTGTAGGGAGCGGATCATTGTGAACAAAATGAATGCGCACCGACCCGTTCTCACTCACCGCCACGTGTTGTGATTGTTGCCAAAACCGATCCGGTACCAGCACTTGTCCGTCGCGAATGACGGGACGAGTGTCGTCGGGCTGTTCGATCAGCAGTCGCACATTCCGTTCCGCCGCGCCACCGATGCGCTGCAGATGGATGTCCACGTGAATTGGACTGACTTGGGTCAATCGCGTGCTGGAAAACTGTGGCAACGACAAGGAAAAGTTCTGCGGCTGAACCGTCCCGACGTCAATCAGAAACAAGTTGGTGTCCGGCGACTTCAATAGCTGTTCTCGCAACACGGAGGGTGAGGCTCCGGCCCAAGATTGTTGGGTTAAATCGGTAATCACATAGATTTCGCGTCGCCCGTGAGTGGCCGAGTCGTGCAACAGTTGCAGCGACCGCCGTAAAGCATCGGGGATCGTCCCTGACTGAAAGGAAATCTCGGCGGTACTCAATTTTCTTCTGGCCGCCGCCGCATCTATCGAGAAAAAGGGATCCGATTCGGCGGTGGACATGACAGCGATTTGGCTGTCCAATGGCAACTGGTTGACGACCCACTCGGACATCTGCTGAGCCCACTGCAAATGAGAATTGTTCTCGCGGCGGTAACCCATGCGGGGCGATACGTCCAACACGATCACTGCCGAAACGGGATCGGAGGAGTTGCCCAAAGAGGCGACTTCCCCTTGAGTGGACAGCTTGTACACGCTGGTCGCCAACCATACCAAACAGGCTAGCGTGACGACTGCCAGCAATACGATCAACAATTGACTGCGAGGGGTCTGCCACCAGGCGGCGATCAGCAATCCGAGTGCGATCACGGTCAGCGCTGTAATCCCCAACGCACCAAGCCAATTTCCGTACTGATCTTCGGATACAGCCGGACCAGCCAGCGCCAAGGCCAGCAGTGCAATGGCTAAACAGCGGAGCAACAACAATAGAATGTGTCTTAATCGCAAGTTGCGTTGGTTGGCAGCCTGCAGTTGTTGCAAAAACCGGACAGCCGGAAAGGCGACGGTTTTCGGCTTCGGTTGCATTAAGAAATGCAGCACGATGGGGATCGTCAAGAGCAACCCACCCAGCGCCAGTAGTAGTCCGTTGGCTACGGTCATGGCCTCAGAACCTCGCGCGTCGCCGAATCAAGTACTCCATCAGCGCTTTGTCGAACTGCATGCTGGTGTCCAGCGGCACATAATCGATGCGATGACGATGGCATTTTTGCGCCAGTTCGCTGCGAAACTGTTCGATCGCGCGCACATAACCCGCGCGGGCCTGGTGAGCATCAGTCGTCAATTTTCGGTCAGACTCAGGATCGTGAAATTCATGGCTGCCGGCAAAAGGAAAAGTCAATTCGGCTTCGTCCAACACGTGAAACACGATCACGTCGTGCCCGGCAAACGTCAGTCGGAACAGGGCATCGAGTTCCTGGGGGTCATCCAACAGCAAATCGGAAAACAACATGATCAGGCTGCGGTGTTTCAGCATGGCGGCGATCAACTCAATCGAATGGGCAAAAGCCGTGCGGCCGGTCGGTTTCGCCCGTGACAACAGGGTCAACAAGTGGTTCAACTGTGTCCGTTTGGATCTGGGCGGCAAGCTTTCGCGAATCTGTTCGCTGAAAGTGATCAGTCCCACGGGGTCTTGTTGCGAAATCATTAGGTAGGCCAGGGCCGCTGCCAAACAAATCGCATAGTCGAACTTGGTCAGTTCCTGGCGATACGTATAATCCATCGATCGGCTGAGGTCCATCAACAGGTAACCGTTGATGTTGGTCTCCGCTTCGTACTTCTTAATGTAGTATTTGTCTGTGCGCGCAAAGACTCTCCAGTCGAGGTCTTTGGGATCGTCGCCGGGAACGTATTTGCGATGTTCGCTGAATTGCACACTGAAGCCGTGAAAGGGGCTGGCGTGCAATCCGTGCAAAAAGCCCTTGACGACAAACTGAGCGCGCAAATCCAGCCGCTTGATCTGGTGGATGACACTCGGCTTGAGATACTCTTCAACGGACATTCCCGGCGCCTTCGAACTTGGGAACGTCCGGTTCAGGAACTTCCTTCAAAATCAATTGAACAATCTGTTCCGAGGTGACGCCGTTGGCCTGTCCTTGAAAGTTAACGCCAATCCGGTGGCGGAGGACGGGCAGTGCGACGCGGCGAATGTCGGCCGCAGAGATGGTAAAACGGCCGTCCATGGCAGCGATCGCTTTGGCCCCGGCGATCAAGAACTGTCCGGCCCGAGGCCCGGCCCCCCAATTCACACATTCTTTGATCGTTTTGGGTGCCGATGGGTCGCTGGGGCGAGTGGCCCGCACCAACCGGGTCACATATTTGACAAAGTGATCGGTGACTTGCACGGAATGTACCAATTTCTGCAAATTGACAATCGCTTTGCCGGTGAGGACTTTTTTGATTTCTGGGGCCTCGCCGGTGCTCGTCGTGGACAGAATTTTTTCCTCTTCGTCCACGGACGGGTAACTGACGATGATATTGAACATAAATCGATCGAGTTGGGCTTCGGGGAGCGGATAGGTCCCCTCTTGTTCGATGGGATTCTGGGTGGCGATCGTAAAAAATGGATTGGGCAATTCGTAGGTCTCGCGTCCAATCGACACTTCTCGTTCCTGCATGGCTTGTAACAAAGCGGCTTGTGTTTTGGGTGGAGTCCGGTTGATTTCATCGGCCAGCAAAATGTTGGTGAAGACAGGGCCCTCGACGAAGCGAAAATGCCGCCGGCCATGCTCGTCTTCCTCCAGCACGGACGTCCCCGTGATGTCGGAGGGCATCAAGTCGGGCGTGAACTGAATGCGCTTGAAGGTCACATCCATGATCCGCGCCAACGTGCTGACCATCAAAGTCTTGGCCAATCCGGGGACACCCTCCAGGAGACAATGCCCGCGCGTGAAGATCGCCGCAAACAGTTGTTCGATGACCTCGTCTTGGCCAATAATCACTTTATGGAGTTCTTGCTCCATCAGTTGGCGGTGTTGACTGAATTCGCGCAACACATCGCCTAGATTTCGCGGTTTTCCGGACACGGACAATTCCTGTTCGATTTAATGGATGATCCCTCTGTAGTCGGGTCAATTCTAAGCCCAACCGTTCACTGGGACAACGCGACGTACCCGTTCACGACATTGTAGAACAATTGTCCTCAATTGTTCGAAACCCTCGTTGGGTTTACCATTATCAAGAGATGAACAATTGTGGACAATGGTTCTACAATCACACCTTTCCCCTCGATTCTGTGCAGGGCTACCAACGTCACAAACCCGGGGAACCCGCGCCTATGGTTGCGCTTTGCGGGGGATTTTGAACCGCGAATGACACAGGCCGGAAAGCCGGTCGTACTTCATAGCGACTGGATGTGCAGTGCGCGGCGACGGCGCTCGGCCAGTCGAGCATTGTCGATAATGTCGGTGACCTGTCGCACTTGATCGATTCCATGCATCAGTAACAAGGGATGGGAAACATCCTTGGACTTGATCGTGATGTTCCCAACGCCCAGCATTCGCTGTATGATTCCTTGACGATAGGAGATGTCCTCAATATCGACCAGCTCAATGCGGTTCATGGTCTGCACCAAGATTCCCTCGCGATGTTTTAAGCGCAGGCTTGTCAACTCGTAGTAGTGCACGCAGCGGTGATAAGCGTAAAGCAGCGCCAGTCCGATCCACCAGGCCAACACACCGAGTACCAGCGCCCAGCGCACCAGGCCGTGGTCGCGGGCGAATGGCCACAGGAACCAGGCGAGTAGCGCCGCAAACGTCACCACACCGGCCATCAGCCAGGAGCCGTACATCGCCTTGCCCGAGTATCGACCTTGCCACAGATCGGTTTCGGGGACGGACGGTGGATTCACTGGTTGAATCGTGGGCGATTGTCCTTCGTGTTGAGCGTTCGACATGTGGTTGAGCCCTTGCGTGATGGAACCGGAAAGCGGGTATTATAACTCATTGGCGTGAAGTTCGTTATCGAACAAGAAATCTTGCGAGGCGAACGGTTTCTTTTTAGTCACTGGCCGGTTAGATTGATGTTCAAACTTGCCCAGGGAAGCGGCAGGGAATCATGGCCCAAGGCGATTTGTCGTGAAATGCCCATTTTGCAAGTGTGACAGCGATCGAGTGATCGATTCCCGCGCCAGCGACGATGGCTATGTCATCCGCCGCCGCCGGCAATGCCTGGCTTGCAACAAACGGTTTACGACGCTGGAGCGCGTAACCGAACTCGACTTGCGCGTGGTGAAGAAAGACGGATCGCGCGAGCCCTTTAATCCAGATAAGATTCGGTCGGGTTTAGAGCGCGCTTGTTGGAAGCGCCCGATACCAACAGATGTCGTCGAACGCGCCAGCCACGAGATCTTGCAAGAGATTTTCCTGGTCGAAGGGAGTGAAATCGAGAGCAGTCTGATCGGCGAAATCGTGCTCAGCAAACTATTTCGCCTCGACCACGTAGCGTTTATCCGGTTTGCCAGTGTTTACCGGCAATATCGCGATGTCAATGACTTCGTGCGGGACCTGCAAC
>DAOLCX010000188.1:0-5943 GCA_035327685.1 Pirellulaceae bacterium
CCACCGCGGGCTGGCAAGACGATGTTGATGCAACACATGGCCCGCGCCGTGTTGGCCAATTTCCCCAGCGCTTACGTGATGATGTTGTTGGTGGATGAGCGACCGGAAGAAGTGACCGATATGCAGCGCGAAGTGCGCGGCCCACGGTGTGAGGTGATCAGCAGCACGTTTGACGAGGCGCCTTCGCGGCACGTGCAAGTGGCTGACATGGTATTGGAAAAGGCCAAGCGGTTGGTGGAAAACGGTGTGGATGTCGTGGTCTTCCTGGATTCGATTACTCGCCTGGCCCGCGCTTGGAATGCCATGTGTCCCCAATCGGGCAAGACCTTGTCGGGCGGTTTGGATGCCAACGCGATGCAAAAACCAAAAGCTTTCTTTGGTGCCGCACGGAAAGTCGAAGAAGGGGGTTCGTTGACGATCATTGCCACCGCGCTGGTCGATACAGGGAGCAAAATGGATGATGTGATCTTTGAAGAATTCAAAGGGACCGGCAATATGGAGATCATCCTCGATCGATCGCTGGTGGACCGTCGAATCTGGCCCGCCATTGATATCAACAGGAGCGGAACGCGACGCGAAGAAAAGCTGCTCGATCCAGAGGAGCACGAGCGGATTATCCAGATCCGTCGCGCTTTGAGCGCCATGAATGCACCTGACGCCATGGAAATGCTTGTGCAACGCTTGCGGAAAACGGCATCCAACGCAGAGTTTTTGATGAGTTTAAAACTCAGCGGCGTTTAGTCCGAAGCGGGGCAGGGGAGTGCCATCGCCAGTTGCGACAAATGCCGATTTGCAGTTAAAATGTCGCCTGTTTGAGGGGGCAGGAGTCAAGTGGTGTAAGTTCCGAATTGCCGGGGTTGCGGCCAAGGGCTTTCGATCCCTGAAATCATGGTTCAACCGGCAATATTACACTAATGGAATTCCATGACGCACGGCGCGACAAATATCCAACGCGAGGCGCTGCAATTGGCACCCGACGCCCGCGTGGCGCTGGTTGTTTCTAATTACCACCACGAGATTACCCACGCTCTGCGGGATGCCGCGCGCGATAGCTTGCTCTCTCACGGACTCGCTCATGAGCGACTCGATCTATTCGAAACGCCAGGTGCGTGGGAAATTCCGTTGGCTTGCCAGTGGGTTCTGGATTTGAATCGCCATGCGGGTGTGATCGCCTTGGGCGCAGTGATTCGTGGCGAAACCAGTCACGATCAATATATCAACCGTTTCGTGAGTTCAGCCCTGGGGCAGTTGGCTTTGGACAGCGGTATTCCTGTTGCCTTTGGTTTGTTGACTTGCGAGACGCTGGAACAGGCTCGTGCGCGGTGCGGGGGCGATCATGGAAACAAGGGCCGCGAAGCTGCTGAAGCGTTGTTGTCCATGCTCAGCTTGAAGCGGCAATTGGATGAGGCGTCTGCGGTATGATATCTTCCATGAAACGATCGAAGAGTCGAATCACTCCTCTGATGCGGCGCCGGGCCAGGAAAGTGGCTGCGCAAACGCTTTTTCAGGACCTGTTCCATGCGGGTGGCGCTTGGGAATGGCGTGAGTTTGTAACCACTCGACTACGGCAGTTCGCCGACGTCGAGGGCTTCTGTCAGTCTTTGGTGCTCGGTGTCCGCGAGCAACGGTCGGTGTTGAATTCCGCTCTGCAAGCAGCTATTCCAAATTGGAATCTAACCCGTTTGGCAAAAATCGATTTGGCGATTTTGTTGATGGGCTCCTACGAGTTAATGTTCACTGAGACGCCTTATAAAGTGGCTATTGACGAAGCTATCGAGTTGGCCCGGTCGTTCGGCGGCGAAGACTCACCCAGTTTTATCAATGGCGTACTGGACCGTGTTTGGCGGAGCCATTCCGCCCCAGGAAATGCGGACACGCATCCGCAATAGTCGCAAGTTCGATGGAGACGAATAGGCAAACCGTTTGGCTTGTCGCACCGAGGAAACACACATGGCGATTTGGAATCCATTCAGTCGAAGCAAACCACCCAAGAAGGACCCTGTGCCGCCGGCGGATGAGCCAGCACCGCTCGCACCGACGGCAGAAGGGGAGGGGAGTGAGTCACCGTCCCCCGCACCAGATGCCAGGCCCCCTGCGCCTAAGGTGGGCCTGTTCGGCATGTTCAAACGGGCGCTCAAAAAGACCGTTGATGTCCTCAATTCGGATATCCGCGACATCATCGGCAAGGAAGGGCGGTTGGTCGATCAGGAATTTTTGGATGAACTTTACATCCACTTGATTAAGACCGACATGGGTGTTGCCGCCGCGACCGGGATTCGAGACAAAATCGGTGCGGATTTTCGAGGCCGAAAAGTAATGTTGACGGACCTGGTCAACTCGGCGCGCGGGACGATCCGCCACATGATGGCTCAAGACAACGCCGACATTTGCCACGCCACGAGTGGCCCGACAGTGATTATGGTGGTTGGTGTCAACGGGTCAGGAAAAACGACCTCGATTGCCAAACTTGCCAACCGGTTCAAGCAACAAGGGCAATCCGTCGTCTTGGGTGCAGGCGACACGTTCCGCGCTGCGGCCGTGGAGCAGTTGACGATTTGGGCGCAACGCATCGGCGCCGAGATTGTCACTGGAAAATCGGGAAGCGATCCGGCCAGCGTGGCCTACAAGGCCGTGGAAGCTGCCAAAAACCAGCAACGAGAAGTGTGCATTATTGATACGGCGGGTCGGTTGCAGACGCAATCTAATTTGATGGATGAGCTGTCGCGCATCCGACGTGTCATTGCCAAGGTAATTCCGGAGGCGCCTCATGAGGTCTTGTTGGTATTGGATGCGACTGCGGGGCAAAACGCACTTAGTCAGGCCAAAGGATTTTCGCAAGCGGCGGGATGTACCGGCATCGTGCTGGCCAAGTTGGATGGCACGGCGAAGGGAGGCGTTGCCATCCCAATTCGCAAGGAGTTTGGACTCCCTGTCAAGTTTGTCGGGCTGGGCGAGACGCTGAACGACTTGCAGCCATTTGACGTGGAATCGTACGTTTCTGCGCTGTTTGATACGGAGTGACGCCGCACGCGTCATTCCTTCTCCAAGTTTTCCGCACTGATCAATCGCGGTGATTATCGTTTCAAAGTTCCCAACGGGCCTTTCAATAGTGGTTCAATCAACTGGTCCAGCGTGACAATGCCGATCGTCTCGCGCTGTTGATTGACCACACGGGCCATCGATTGGCGTTGTGTTTGCATCCGGAGAATAACTTCCCCCACCGGTTCATCGGCTCGGCAGTCTACCAGTTCCTGAATGGGTGCCAGTTTTTGATCAACAGACGAGACGATCAGTAGTTCTGCCAACTGGATATAACCGATCAGTTCCGTTCGAGATTCGTTGGCTATGGGTAACAGCGCCAGGTTGTTTTGCTGTGCAACGCGGATCGCCATTTGAGGGCGACTTCCGGCAATCACGCTGGCGACGCGGGGTAGGGGGGTCAAGAATGCCCGAATCGGGCGACTGGCCGCTTCTGCGAAGTTTTGCGCCAACAGGCGCTGCGAACGGTGAAGAATGCCAATTTGTTGACCTTCGTCCAATGCGCGCTGTAATTCCTCGCGTGCTAAAGCCATGCTCACGCGTTCTGGTGACCGGCCAAATACCCACTCGGTAAAGCGTGATAGACCCCACAGGATCAAGATAACTGGCGCGAGCAACAACGCGAAACACAACAACAACGGCGCGACAGAACGCAATAGTCGATTGGGGGCCTGAAAAAAAATGGTCTTGGGCAATAGCTCGCCATACACGAACACGATGGGAGTCATCAACAACGTCGCCAGGATTTCTAATGCGACGGAATGGGAGCTAAGAATCTGTTGTGTGAGCAGCACCAGAGCAAACGAAACGAGGTAGTTAGCGCAGTTGTTCCCGATCAATACCGTGGAAATAAACGCGCCCGTTTGGTTTGTAAAGGACTTCAACAGACGACTCAGTCTATCGCCTTCCTGGGCATCCATGGCGATTTTCAGGCGACTGGCGCGATAGAAGCCTGTCTCGCTGCCGCTGAATAGCGCGCTCAACAGCAGACCGATACTGCCGACAACGGCGGCGACCCACCACATCAATCACCCCCTTCCCGGTCCTGCAACGTGAGCTCGACGACCAGGTTGCCGCGTTCGCCTACTTCCACGACGCGGAAATGGAACGGGCCCCACGTGCATTGGTCGCCGGTTTGGGCCAACCTTTGCATCGATTCCTGAATCACGCCGGCCACGGTGACGCTATGCGTGCGTGGAATGGCCACGTTCAAACGTCGGGCCAACTGACGCAAGCTCATCATGCCGGCCACCAGCCAGCGCCCGGGCTCTAACGGGTGCAATGGATTGCGATCCAACAGACGCTTGCTGCGACTGGGGGCGTAGGTGAACACGGTCTCCAAAATGTCCTCCACCGTCAACACGCCAATCGTTTCACCATATTCGTTGACAATGGCCGTCACGGTGCTGACGCCCTGGGCCATTTGTTCGAAAGCGTCGGCCACCGTCGCGCACCAGGGAAGATAGCTGACGCGCTCCGCCAGACGTTCCAGATGGCGATCCGGCAAGGTATAAACATCTGTCAGCCGCACCGCTCGAGCGATTTCCTGTGTGTGTGGCTCCGCGATCAACAGATGGCCCCCGGCAGGAAACACACCCTTCAGATCCGCCAGATGGACGGGTGGTTGAAAGACTTTGAACTGCGTGCGCGGACGCATCCATTCATCGACGCGGATCGCCGAAAGTTCCACAATGTTGTGCAGCACGGCTTGCTCTTGCTTCACAATCGCTTCGTCTGAACTGGAGAGTCGGATAGCGCGTTCCAAGTCAGCCGTCTCTAAATAGGGTTCCGGTTGAAATGTCGGCCACAACACGCGTTGCGATACTCGATTGATCCGACGCAACCCGGGCATCACCCGATCGACAATCCGCAACAACAAGGTCAAGGGCAGGCTAGACCACGCCGACAAACTGATCGGCGCAATCACCGCGATCGTTTTGGGCAAGACTTCGCCAAAAAAAATCAAGATGATCAAAGACGCAAAGGCGAACATGCTGGCTTGCCAGGCGTTCCAATGATCGAGGCGCTCCATCATCAAAGCGGCCATGGAACTCAAGGAAAAATACATGAGGTTTACCAGCAAATTCCAGAATAGGATTCCTGACAATAACCGCTCCGGTTGGTTGAGCAGTCGCGCTGCGACGCGCTGTGTGGGAGCACCTTGGGCCAACTGGCGGCGGTCTAGGGGGCGGAGAGAGAACAATGCGGCCTCGCTGCCTGAAAGCAACGCTGACAAGCCCAAGAGCGCTGTCATGGCGCCGAGCCACGGCGCGAGGATGATCCAACTATCCATCGTCAGTGGACTTCACGCGGCCCATAGCAACTAAAAACTCACTGAGTCGCGGCATGATCATCGCGGTCGTCGCGAATCCATACGCAAATGATATCACGATCACGACGGGCGTGTAATTCTTCAATAGCAAGCTGGTGATCGAATAAAACATGGCAAACGGCAAAATCATGGATGCCACAAAAATCGCGGGTGATCGGAGGTGCCAACCCAGGGCGATGTACAATCCGACCGCTCCACCCACGATACAAGCCAGAAAGGGCGTCAATTGGGCCTCGACGTTTCCGGTAAACGAAACCATCATCACCATACTGGTCACGACGCCTAAAAACAAAAAGAACACCGTCCCCAAACTGACACCAATGGCGGTCCGGCTACTGCCGTGCGACAACCCGCAGTGAATTCCCAACGCCGTGACAAAGATGACCAATACCAGATAGCCGATCGTCAAGTACACCAGGTTCTCCAGCGTGATTCCCCTGGTCCACCACAGGTAACAACACATCGTCAATGGCCAGACAATCATGTCCAACGCGACATACATCACCCCCCACATTTTGCCAAACAAAAATTCCTTCGGAGAGATGTCGGTCACCCGCAGTAGTTCCAACGAT
>DAOLCX010000189.1:0-5928 GCA_035327685.1 Pirellulaceae bacterium
GGATCATCGGCGGTCCAACAGACACGGGGGAAAAGGAGGCTTATGGTCCCAACCCCGCCAATTGGGAACCCGCCTTTGAGTATTTGCGACAACATCCGGCGATCGAAGATGTCGTGATTTCTGGTGGTGACGCCTTCAACTTGACACCGAAATATATTGAGTTGATTGGCGACACGCTCTTATCGATCCCGCACCTTCGGCGACTGAGATATGCGACAAAAGGGATCGCCATTTTGCCGCAAAAGATCCTGACCGATGACGCCTGGGTGCAGGCTTTTTTGAACATCCATCGCCGCGGCCGCGAAATGGGTAAACAGGTCGTGATCCACACCCACTTCTCCAGCCCGCAGGAAATTACGCGCTGGAGCAGAATGGCAATGGAGCGACTGTTTACCGAAGGCGTGATCGTTCGCAATCAAGCAGTGCTGCAAGCGGGTGTCAATAATCGTGTCGATCAAATGGTCCTTCTCACCCGGCAGTTGTCCTACATCAACATTCAACCCTACTACGTGTATATCCATGACATGGTGCCGGGTTGCGAACACTTGCGGACCACCGTCGCCGAAGGGGTCGAAATCGAGAAACATGTGCGCGGCAGTACAGCCGGATTCAATGTCCCCACCTTCGTGTGCGATGCGCCGGGCGGGGGCGGCAAACGCCACGTGGCATCGTATGAGTATTACGATCAAGAAAGTGGCATCTCGGTGTGGCGCGCTCCCAATGTTAAGCCTCGTGAACTGTTTCTTTACTTCGACCCGCTGCATCGGTTGTCCGAGTCCGCACAACGCCGCTGGGCTGACTCGGCACAACGCGAAGCGATGGTCCAAGATGCCATTCGCCACGTCGATCCCAGCTTAAGCGGTGCCGAACGAGAAAAAATCAGCCGTCGGCTGGAAGGTGGCGTCAAAAAGAACGGGTAACCGTCACATCGTGCACTTGGCGGTTCAGTATCAACTTCAGGAGCATTGATTCATGCCTCACGGTTGGACCAAAGAACAGATGGCGGATGAAATCATCGCCATGATTGACGACGGCGCGGTGGTGAATTTGGGAATTGGCATGCCGACGCTGATCGCCGAACGAATGCCTGCAGAAAAACAAGTCGTGATTCATTCGGAAAATGGCGTACTCGGTGTCAGCGGACGACCAACCCCTGACACTGTCTCGCCCACCTTAATCAATGCGGGCAAAGAAACGATCTCGATCGGACCCGGAGCGAGTTTTTTCGATAGTGCCCTCAGCTTTGGAATGATTCGTGGCGGTCATATCGATGTGTGCGTTCTAGGCGGAATGGAAGTGGATGCGCACGGCAATTTGGCCAATTGGATGGTTCCCGGCAAGAAAATTACTGGCATGGGCGGCGCCATGGACCTGGTCAACGGCGCCAAACGAATCATCGTCATGCTGACGCACTTTGCCAAAGACGGAGAATGCAAATTGCTGGCGGAGTGCCGACTTCCCCTGACAGGCGTGCAGGTGGTCGATACGGTCGTTACTCAATTGGGTGTCTTCACTCCGCAAGCCGGTCGATTTCGAATTGACAAGCTGGCACCCGGAATTTCGACCGCAGATTTGGGAATTGCGGCATCACTGCTGGTCACCCCGCCCCAGGAGCACATCTGCGCATGAGCCATCATATGCCTGTTTTGGTAGCCGGGTTGAGGACACCGTTTGGCCGCGCCGGGAAAGGAGCCTATCAAGACTTTCGCCCTGACGATCTCTTAATCGAATTGATCGCCGGCCATCGACAACGGTTTTCGGAGTTATGGCAGTATTCGAGCGCTGAAGACTTGATTGTGGGGTGCGCGTACCCGGAAGGAGAACAAGGTTATAATGTGGCGCGGATGGTTGCGGTGGGGTCCGGCTTGGACACGCCGGGCGTCACGGTCAATCGATTGTGCGCCAGCTCGTTGGAGGCCGTTGCCATGGCAGCCGCGAGAATCCGCGCCGGCTTTGGCCGCCAATACCTGGTGGGAGGGGTCGAATCGATGAGCCGTATCCCACGGCGCGGTGCGAATTTTTCCGAATCAGCACGAGTCAAACAATCCAACTCGCTGGCGTACACTCCCAACGGCGATACGGCCGAACGCGTGGCGAGAAAGTTTCCACAGTTGTCGCGCGCTGTTCAAGAAGACTTTGCGGCTCGAAGCCATGAATTGGCAGATGCGGCCTACCAACGCGGCGACTACGCGCGGCAGCTTTACCCGTTGCGGATCGAACGAGATGAGTTTGTCCGCGTTCCAGTTGATCGTGCAAAAATGGCTTCCTTGTCGCCGGCATTTGCTCCGGATGGCGTCGTCACGGCTGCCACCAGTTCGCCATTGACGGACGGTGCAGCCATCGCCTGGGTGGTCACTCCCGATACGGCGCAGACAGCGGGATTTGTCGCCGGATTGGAAATCGTCGATGTCACAGTGGCCCAGGTGCGGCCAGAGATCATGGGGATGGGGCCGGTACCCGCCACACGATTGTTGTTGGAGCGGAACAAGTTGTCGCCCGCAGATATCGTCGCCTGGGAAATTAACGAAGCGTTTGCCATTCAAGTCTTGGCATCTCTCGTCGAATTGGACGTTTCCTGGGACAACGTCAACGACTGGGGTGGAGCCATTGCGGTCGGGCATCCGTTGGGAGCGAGTGGTCTGCGTCTGGTGATGACGCTTCATGACCGCTTGGCGCAACGCAACGAGGCCGGCGCGTGGGGTGTCGCCACGCTGTGCGTCGGAGGCGGCCAAGGCATGTCCCTGCTCGGCCGCTGGCGGCATTTCACCTAAAGACCAACGTTCAAGTCATGGTAGAACATTTGTCCTCAATTGTTCGAAATCCTGGCTAGATTTAATATCCTCCAAAGATGAACAATCGAGGACAATTGTTCTACAATCCGCCTTTTCCGCCAGAGCCTGAAAACAGTTTACGCTTCAAGAACAACCGAGTCTCAGGTATAGCGGACTTGGCGCATGTCCGATTCAAAGAACGGCGGCAACAAACCGTCTGCCCGCAACAGACCGGCCCTCGTCAACTCGATTTTTTCAGGCCCGATTGTCAACATCCCCTGTTGAGCGTGCGCGGCGAACACGTCCCGCCATTCGGAGAGTATATCAACCCCGAATTTGTTCCGGAAATAGGCTGGCACCAGATACCCTCGTTTCAGTTGCAAGATCATCTCGCGAATCAACAATTGCCGCGGGGTTGGTCGCAATGCGCGGCCCAAAGGAAGTTGATTTCGGTCGATCAAGTCTCCGAGGTATGCGCGCCATTCGGCCTTATTCTGGTAATGGACTCCCGACACATGACCAAAGCTGGCAATGCCGGTGGCTAATAAGTCCGAGCCCTGCCACAGATGATCGCGATAACTGAAATTGACTTGGTTGGGGTCCCGCACCAGCGTATAAGCGCTGCTGATGTGGTAGCCAGCCGCGATCAACTCATCCATCGCGTAATTGACCCATTCGCGCTTGAGCGGCCAATCTGCCACGGGCGTTTCGATCCGTTGGCCCAGGATGTCCTGCGAGTAAATCGTATTAAACGGCAACTCCATCTGATAAATCGTAACGCTATCCGGGCCCAGACGGATCGCCTCACGGATATTCATGTGCCAGTTATCCCAAGTCTCCCCCACCATGCCGGCAATCAAATCAATATTCACTTGCGGGAATTCGGCGCGTTGTATCCATTCCCAGGCTCGGTAAATCTCTTTGGTCAAGTGCGCGCGTCCATTTTCTTCCAAGACGCGGTCGGAAAAATTCTCGACTCCCAAACTCAGCCGCGTCACTCCCATTTCACGCAGTGTCTGGATTTTATTCTCTTGCAGCGTTCCCGGCTCACACTCAAAAGTGACCTCTTCGGCCAGACCCCAATCAACGTTGGCTTGCAGTCGCTCAACCAGGCCGCGCAGCTGTTTGCTGCTCAAATACGACGGCGTTCCGCCACCAAAATACACGAAACGAAACGGTCGTCCTCCCAAGACGGGTTGGCGGCTGACCAGCTCGATCTCTCGAGACAATGCCGTCATGTAGGTTTCGATGTCAAACGCATTCTTGTCGGTAAAGACTTTGAAGTAACAGAACTTGCATCGTTTGCGACAAAATGGAATATGCAAATACAATCCCAAAGGAACGTCGCCCGGCGGGTTGTCCAAAGCGCGATACACCTCCGGCAATTGGTCCATGCTCCATTGGCTGTAAGGAGGATAGTTGGAAATGAAATAACTTCCCACTTCCGTCTTGAGAACTTCAGTCGATGGCGAATCAGTATTCATGCGACTTTTATACTACCAAAAAAAACCGAGCAACGCTCGATCAAGCGTTGCCCGGCACGATGTCGAAAAAATAACTGGCTACGGCTTAGAAGTCCGGTCCGCCACCCATGCCAAAGGCCTGAGCCGCGACACCGATCAATTCCAAAATGCCATCCTGCATTTCAAACCGGTAATTGAAGCCATTGGCCATCGGATTGATGGTGACGCGAATGCGGTCGCGCCGGTTTTCCAACAATTTGTTAGACAACTGTTCGACCATCGGCTCACCTTGTGCCTGACCAATCTTTTTCATGAGAGGCCCCATGTACAGATTGAACTGTACGGGCGTCGAAGGGTCGCCTGACGAAGCAGCACTGGCATCCAGCGCCGACTTCAACATCCGCTCGGGGTCGGATCCAGCCGCCAGATAGACGGCCCCATTTCCAAATCCCAACAGAATCTTGGCCTGGTCGCCAACGAACTCATGGAGTTCACTGTATTCGTCAATCGGAACCACAATCTGATGCAGGTTGACACCGGCATGCGTTCCCACATCCAACCGGACGTCGGCTACCTGCCCTAAATCGCGTCCAAACTCACTGACCACGTCTTTGATGGCACGTTCGACACGAGCCGGATTGACCACGTGGACGCCCAGTGCAAAATTCGCAGAATCATCGTCCATTAAGATGGCGCCGCCCAAGTCCATCACGCCTTCGCGAATCGTTTGATCTAGAACGTCAAACAGCTCGCCCACAACTCGTTTGACCAATGCCGTTTGGTTCGGCGGCAGATTGCTTTCCTCTTCCAACTGATTGATGGCGGCATTCCGAAAACCCGATAACATCTCTGCTATCTGCGAAACATCATCGCCTTGCAGACGCGCCGAGGCGACCATGGTCATCGTGGCGCCATCCATCAAAAAACCATTGAATTGAGAGCGCGGTGCATCCGCATAACCTTGGCTTTGTTTGGCCAACACCGAGCCATCCAATCCGATCATCTGCATATCGGCGTAAAGACGTCGCTCGGTCTGGTCGATCGAGAAACCCAGAGTGGCTTCTTTGGATTCATGAATCAAGCTCTTAAGTTGATTCATTTGGTAATCGATGTTTTGGCCTTGTATATCCGCCAAGAAATCGTTCCCCATCATGTCCAGTTGTTCGGCATACGAATCTTCGATCATGCCGATCACCATGTCGCGCAGGTCTTGAGGGATACGTTGCACCAAGACTTTAGCTGCCAGATTGTATTGGCTGGGCAAGTCACCCAACTCGGCGAGGGGCGCGCTGGGCAATTCGTTGAGCAGCTCGCGTTTATCGGTGACGAAGGCAAAACCACCCGATTGGCGAACAAACAAATCAACTCCGTTGGGGGCCACGATCGTCGTCACTTCGCCTTCATCGATGTCTGCACCGAACATCGCCAGATTGTCGAGCAAAGCACTCAAGTCTGAAACCGCAAAGAAGGCCAACGCTTTGGGCTCCGGATTTCCCCGATCAAAATACAAGAATACGCCGTGGGGACGCTCGCGATCCAGTCCCTTTAAGAACTGCTCGGCCTGCATTCGAAACATCGGGGCCGCGAAACCCATTCCGGATGTTTCGATCAAGTAGGAAATATCCTTTAGCTGTTTGTTTAACGGTGCCAACGATATGACAATTGAAGGTTCGGGGGCCGATTGGGCAGCAATC
>DAOLCX010000190.1:0-5921 GCA_035327685.1 Pirellulaceae bacterium
GCAGGATGTGGATACACTTGTTCCGCAAGATCTGATTAATTACAAACCGGTAGCTGCTGTTGTGAAAGAATTTTTCGGTTCTTCGCAATTATCCCAGTTCATGGATCAAATTAATCCTCTTTCCGAAATAACCCATAAGCGAAGACTTTCAGCTTTAGGGCCTGGAGGATTGACCAGAGATCGTGCCGGATTTGAGGTGCGTGACGTAAACCCCACTCACTACGGACGTATATGTCCGATTGAAACGCCGGAAGGTACCAACATCGGCTTGATTTCCAGTTTGGCTATTTACGCCACGGTGGACAGCTACGGTTTCTTGGTGACACCTTATTTTCAGGTCGTCAAAGGGCGTGTCACGGACAAAGTGGTGATGCTGCGTGCCGACGAGGAGACCAATGCGTATATCGCTCCTGCGGATACTCATGTAGAACACGGCCAAATCGTGGGTAGCAAAACGATGGGCGGTAACGTGTTGGCGCGGTTCCGCGAGGACTTCCAATTAGTCTCCCCCGATGAGGTCCAATATATTGATATCGCACCCAGTCAGATGGTGGGCGTCTCGGCAGGTCTGATCCCGTTCCTGGAACACGACGATGCCAACCGCGCATTGATGGGTTCAAACATGCAGCGCCAAGCCGTTCCGCTGCTGGTCACTGAACCTCCGATCGTCGGAACTGGTGTGGAACGCCCCGTGGCTGAAAACAGCAGCATGGTGGTCAAAGCTCACCGGGCTGGAAAGGTCACTTACGTCGATGCGAACCGCATCGAAATCGGCGCCGACGTCTATGACTTGAAAAAGTACGTGGGATTGAACGAGCGGACGTGTCTGAATCAGCGCCCGATCGTCGAAATTGGCCAGCGCGTTGAAAAAGGCCAGGTCATTGCAGACGGAGCGGCAACCTACCAAGGCGAGCTGGCTTTGGGGCGCAACGTGCTCGCCGGCTTCATGTCGTTCGATGGGTATAACTTCGAAGATGCCATTATCATCAGCGAAGAACTGGTCAAACGCGACGTGTATACATCGATTCACATTGAGGAATTTGATGTCGAAATTCGCGAGACCAAATTGGGCCCGGAAGAGTTCACACGCGACATTCCCAATGTCAGCGAACGAGCTTTGAAGAACCTGGACGAAAACGGCATAGTGCGCGTTGGGACATTTGTGAAACCCAACGATATTCTGGTCGGAAAGGTCTCTCCCAAATCGAAAACCGAGCTGACACCGGAAGAGAAGTTGCTCCACGCGATCTTTGGACGGGCCGGTGAAGACGTCAAGAACGACTCGCTGGAAGTCCCTTCGGGCGTCGAGGGGATCGTCATCGACGCGCAGCGATTCTCCCGGCGGATGAGCTTGTCAGAGGAAGAACGGAAGGTTTTCGAGAAAGACCTGAAAGCCGCCGAGAATGAAGGGAACGAGCAGATCGCCCGCGCCTTTTCCGAGATGATCGAAGCGATGGAAAAAGTCATCCGCAAACCACTCACGGATGAAGACGGTGCGCCGTTGACTCGCGACCAGAACGCCAGGTTTATCGCAGAAAAGGCTGTTTCCTTCCGGATCAATCAAGTGTTGACTGGAATGACCAGTCAAGAACGCATCTCGCAAATTGAACAGATTCATAAAGAGCTATGGCCGACGATTGAGGCTGCCATCGACCAGCGTGACCGCAAGGTCAACAGCATGAAGCGTGGCGACGAATTGCGCAGCGGCGTGATGCAAATGGTCAAGGTCTATGTCGCCACAAAACGAGTGATCAGCGTGGGCGACAAGATGGCCGGGCGTCACGGTAACAAAGGTGTGATCGCCAAGATTCTGCCAGTCGAGGATATGCCCCATTTGCCCGATGGGACACCTCTGGAAATCTTGTTGAACCCGCTGGGCGTGCCGAGCCGTATGAATGTGGGCCAGATTCTGGAGACACATTTGGGATGGGCCGGCGCCAAAATGGGCTTCCGCGCCATCACCCCAGTCTTCGATGGAGCTTCGGAGCAAGATATCAACGACTGCCTGGTTGAAGCGGGCCTGAATCGCAACGGCAAGGTGCGGTTGATCGATGGCCGCACGGGGGAACCCTTGGGCCAGGACACAACGGTCGGGTACATCTACATGTTGAAGCTGCACCATTTGGTGGACGACAAGGTCCACGCGCGCAGCACCGGCCCTTACTCGTTGATCACTCAGCAACCGTTGGGCGGGAAGGCCCGGTTCGGTGGTCAACGCTTCGGGGAAATGGAAGTCTGGGCGCTGGAAGCTTACGGCGCTGCTTATATCTTGCAGGAGCTGCTGACGGTCAAAAGCGACGACGTTGAAGGCCGGACAAAGATCTATGAGTCGATGGTGCGCGGTGAGAACACATTGGAAGCGGGAACGCCAGCCAGCTTTGACGTGTTGACCAACGAAATCCGCGGCTTGGCCTTGAACATGCAATTGGAAAAGCGACGCACATAGCGATCGGATCGGACTCTCGAACACACATTGGTTGATTCCTTACGGAGGACATTTACATGACCTTGGTTGATATCTCCTACGATCGTATTAATGATTACTCGGCAGTGCGCATTAGTTTGGCCAAGCCGCATGACATTCGCAGTTGGTCGATGGGCGAGGTCAAAAAGCCAGAAACCATTAACTACCGAACTTACCGCCCGGAAAAAGACGGTTTATTTTGCGAACGGATTTTTGGGCCGGAAAAAGACTGGGAATGTGCGTGCGGTAAATACCGGGGCATGAAGTACAAAGGGATGATCTGCGATCGCTGCGGCGTCAAGGTCACTCACTCCCGCGTTCGCCGTAAACGGATGGGTCACATTGAACTGGCCGCGCCGGTGGTGCATATCTGGTTCTTCAAGGCCATGCCCAGCCGTCTGGGAAATTTGCTGGACATGAAGACGACCAGTTTGGAAAAGGTCATTTATTTTCAGGATTACGTCGTTGTCGATCCCGGACAAACAGACCTGGAACGCCAACAATTGTTGACGGAAGAAGAGTACCGCAAAGCGCGGGATCAATGGGGCGAAGCATTCAAGGCCGGAATGGGTGCCGAAGCGGTCCGCGATTTGCTGACCACGTTGGACCTGGTCAAATTGAGCGAAGATCTGCGCGCTGATTTGTTGGCCACCAATTCTAAGCAAAAGCGGAAAGACTTGACCAACCGATTGAAGATCGTGGAGTCGATCCGTGACAGCGACAACCGGCCCGAATGGATGGTGTTGGATGTGATTCCCGTGATACCTCCTGATCTGCGCCCCTTGGTATTGTTGGAATCAGGCAATTTTGCCACCAGCGATTTGAATGACCTGTATCGCCGAATCATCAATCGCAACAACCGGCTTCGCAAGTTGGTGGACCTGAACGCCCCCGAGGTGATTATCCGCAATGAAAAGCGGATGTTGCAGCAATCGGTCGATGCTCTGTTTGACAACAACCGTTGCAAGCGCCCGGTGCTGGGGAGCAGCAATCGGCCCTTGAAATCTTTGACCGATATGATCAAGGGCAAGCAAGGCCGGTTCCGCGAGAATTTGCTGGGCAAACGTGTCGATTATTCGGCGCGGAGTGTCATTGTGGTCGGTCCCCGACTAAAACTGCACCAGTGCGGATTGCCCAAAAAGATCGCATTGGAGTTGTATCAGCCTTTCATCATTCGCCGATTGAAGGAACTCGGCCACGCCGACACGATCAAGAGCGCCAAGAAAATGCTCGAACGCAAGGATGAGGAAGTGTGGGATATTCTGGAACAAGTGATCCAGAATCACCCCGTGTTGTTGAACCGGGCGCCGACGCTGCACCGGATGGGTATTCAGGCCTTCGAGCCGGTGCTGGTGGAAGGGAATGCTATTCACTTGCATCCATTGGTGTGTAAAGGCTTCAACGCAGATTTTGACGGCGATCAGATGGCCGTTCACTTGCCGTTGTCCATTGAAGCCCAGGTGGAAGCTCACACGCTGATGATGTCCACCAACAACATCTTCGCACCATCGAATGGCCGACCGATTATGAGCCCGTCGCAAGATACGGTGATGGGTTGCTACTACATGTCGCTGCTGCTGGCCAGTCAACAAGGCGAGGGTATGTCCTTTGCTTCGTTTGAAGAGGCCGAAATGGCGTATGCTCAAAAGTGCATCTCGTTGCACGCGAAGATTCGAGTGCGCTTGCCGGCCGGAAAAATGGAACGGGTCAACGACGAAGAGCGGTACGCGCATCGGGTGATCACGACGTCATTCGGCCGTATTCTGTTCAATATGATCTTGCCTCCGCAAATGGATTTCTACAATCACACGTTGCGCAGTGCTGATCTATCGACTGTGATTTCCGATTGTTACCAGTTACTGGGTCGGAAGGCGACCATCAAATTGCTCGACGACATGAACCAACTTGGGTTCCGCGAAAGCACACGTAGCGGCTTGTCGTTCGCCACCGACGATTTGGTCACGCCCGACTCGAAAGTCCGGATTGTCAGCGAGGCGGAAAAGGAAGTCGTCAAGATTTACTCCCAATACCAACGGGGCGCCATGACGGAATTGGAGCGCTACAATAAGGTGTTGGAAATCTGGACGCACACCAATGAATTGATCGTCAAAGACATGATGCAGGCCATGGAGCACGACGAACGGGAAGGCGGCTACGTCAACCCGGTGTTCTTGATGGCCCATTCCGGTGCCCGCGGTGGCGTGCAGCAGATTCGGCAGTTGGCTGGCATGCGCGGTTTGATGTCCAAGCCGACCGGCGAAATTATGGAAACGCCCATCAAGGCCAATTTCCGCGAAGGTTTGTCGGTTTTGGAGTACTTCAGTTCCACCCACGGCGCCCGAAAAGGATTGGCGGATACCGCTCTGAAAACCGCCGATTCAGGTTATTTGACCCGCAAATTGGCGGACGTGGCACAGAATGTGGTCGTGACTCAAACCGATTGCGGAACGACCAAAGGCATCACCAAAGGCGTCATTTATCGCGGGGAACAGGTCGAAGTCCGCTTGGCGACGGCCATCACCGGGCGCGTCTCGCGGCAAAATATTGTCCATCCGATTACGGACGAAGTGATCGTTCGGGAAAACCAGATGATCACGGTTGAAATCGCTCGCAAGATTGAAGAAATGGGGCTTGAGAAGATTCAGGTCCGCAGCCCGCTGACATGCGATGCGGCGTTGGGCGTGTGCCAACTCTGTTACGGCCAGGACATGTCCACAGGAGATCTGGTGGAGCCGGGTATGGCGGTGGGAATCATCGCGGCTCAAAGTATCGGCGAACCTGGTACGCAGTTGACGATGCGGACATTCCACTTGGGTGGCGTGGCCGGTACGACTGCCGAAGAAAGCGAAAAACGGAGTAAGAAAGGTGGCATCGTCAAGTTGACTCGGATGCGGTACGTCACCAACGACCAGGGCAATACCGTGGTGTTGAACCGAACCGGTGAAATTGCGATCCTCGACAACAAGGGGCGCGAACTGGAGAACCATAAAGTTCCCGCTGGTGCCGTGTTGCATGTCCACGACGAACAAGAGGTGGCGGCAAATACGATCCTCTGCAAATGGAATCCGCATGCTATTCCCGTGCTCTCGGAAGTCTCCGGACGTGTTCGTTACGAGGACATCGTCGAAGGCGAAACCATGAAAGAAGAGCGCGAAGCCAGCGGTACGATTCGGCGGTCGATTGTGGATTTCAAGGGTGATATGCATCCGCAAGTCGTCATCGAGGACGAGAACGGTACGCCCCTCGATGTCTATTATTTGCCGGAACGTGCCCATATTCTGGTTCAAGAGGGGGAAGTGATTTCAGCAGGCTCGACTGTGGCTGAAACCCCCCGCGAAGCGTCGGGAATTTCCGATATTACCGGTGGCTTGCCGCGCGTTACAGAAGTCTTCGAAGCACGAAAACCCAAAGACCCGGCCGTCCTCTCTGAAATTGACGGGGTCGTCGAGATCTTGAA
>DAOLCX010000191.1:0-5914 GCA_035327685.1 Pirellulaceae bacterium
GTTCATGTTCATGGCTTAGGCACTCCAGAGTGCGTACCATACCAACCGGATCCAGTTATCAACGGTCTAAAGTAGAGCTATTTGCCTTTTGCATATTGTGCCATGATTGAAGTCACGGCTTATTCAAGGGCAACGTAAATGATCACATTCTGGACCGAAGACCTCCATTAGCAGATTGCCTATGCCGCGTCGTGCTTCGGCCTACTGGCGCAGGCAGGCTGAGGCGAAAGGTGGTGCTTGTCGTTACCGTAATCGTTCACGGTATTGACGGCCAAGCTTGGTTCGGGTGCGTTCCGCAAGTCGTCTTGTTGTTGATCGAAATCTTGTGTGTGCCGCAGATCGATTCGTCCAAGTTGACGTGTATGGTCGATCGACTTGCTCCACGCACGCCACGTTTCGTGAACGATTACTCGTTATCTAACATCAACAGCCGAAAACTGGTGTTGAATCTCGATATTTCACCAGACGGATATGCGGTTACAAACGGCGATTGAAAAATCTCGTACGATGAACCTGCGTTTCCACCTTTCACGAGGGCAAACCCTTGCCCGGCCGTTCCGGTCCATTCTTGGTAATTGCCGATCATGTCAAACAGCCCGAATCCGTTGGGCATAAAGCGGCCGGTACGCCGCACATCGGTTCTTTTTTCCGAATCGACCCCACGCCTCAAAAACGTTACATCGTCGCCAAAGAAATATTTGGTTTCCGATTTTGCGCGCAGCGCCAACTCGAATTGGTCAACTGTCGGCAAGACCAACTGCGCACCTCCAACGGTCTCCGCAATGACTTTCCCGTCACCATCATAAACTGCCCCAAAACCTAATTCCGTGTTTAGCCAATTGATGAATCGGCAAGTCGTGGCATAGTCAATCTCGGGGACTGGAAATCGATCGTCTTGTTTGCCGACGGCATCGGTAAATGCCGGCGATTGTTTCCACTCCGAAACTGTTTCGTCCAATTCGTCTTGCGACTCCAACCAGGCTTGCACTAAAGATACTGGCGTTTCAAACACCGCCATCCAAAAATCCTGATCCACCCGGCCCGTAGCGTGCAAGTCCATGAACTTGAAGCGATGGTTCGAACCGTCCATCGAGTGGTCCAGCGGAAACGTCCCTTTTTCAATCCGCGCCATGGGAATTGTAAAGACACGATCGGGCTGCGAAGGCAGTCGGATTTCAAAATATCGCCATTGGCAATCATCGATTGCCGATGCATCGGCAATCGGAATCGATGCGCCCCATTTCTCCAAAAGATGGAACGCCGCAAAATGGGCGCCTGCGTGCGGGTGCCGGACGTAATGGTCTTGCGCAAACTGCAACCACCCACTGCGTTCGGCAGCGGAAAGCGTCGAAGGATCAATCAGGCTCATCGCGCAACATACTGCGCTGACCACATCACCATCCCACAGTTTCGCGCCGCTGGCTCGAGTCGACAACAACTGGTCGAAATCGCCGTGCCACCGAGTCCACTCCAATATCACTTCCGTTCGCGTACTCGGATCCGCGCGCAATTGACAAGCATCTTGTAACAAGCCAAATTCTTTCAAATACGCAGTGGAAATCGCCAAACGAGCCCGGCGTTTGGGGGAGCTCTCCAGGGCATAGGCGCTCATCAACATGGGGAAAAAAGTTGCTGTGTTTCCTTCCAGCAATCGATGGACTGCAATGAACTCGCCTGGATCCGCGTGTTCCAAATCCGCAACCAAACCCAACCAGCGAGTGTTGTGGTCGGGCTCGACTTCCAACAGGATGGACTGGGCGCGCAATCGGCGGCGCACATCGTCCCCTTGGGCCATTGCCTCCAAATCTGGCAAGACATGGGCAACATGCTTGACAACTACATTTCGACTCTCCAAAAGTTCATACGTTGGCCCATCGACAAATCGACCCAGCGCATGGCTTACCGCCCGTTTCTGAACATCCTGAAAATACATCCAGATCGACAGTAAGGACGCCACGATGACCGTCGCGGACAAGGTGATCAATTTGTTGTACCGCCACCTGGCTGCCTTCCAGTAATCGCGGGCTCCTTGTTTTGCCTCGCGGCTGGCGAACCAGGCGATGCGGGCGAAGTCCCAGATCGACGGGAGGAACCGATTGTCGTCCGTCAACGTCCACTGTTCGCACAATTGCCGCAACAGATTCTCGGCCCGGCCGCGATGTGATTCACTGTCCTTGGCCGCTCCCCAGGAGCGAACGGGAGATACCAAGAAATCGTGAGTGAGCCCATACAGTATTCGCTCCCCCGCATCGGTTGATTCGGCGTGGAGCTCGCACTCGATTGCCTCCTCGTCTTCCATCGGTGAGATCAGATGCGCTTCAAATTCCAGGAAGTTCATCAACTGCTCGAAGCGCTCGCCTTGATGATCCAAGCCCGTCAACATCCTCAATTCGCCCCGTCGCACCAACCGTCCCTTCATGTTGGGCTCCGATTCCGGTAGCAAAGCCTGCAAAATCCGCCAGGCATCCCCGGAATGGCGTTTGATATACGCCGGAGTTTGAGGATCATTAAAGACGCCCGCGATATACTCTCGACCAATTCCCTCCCAGCCACCCAGCGCCCGAAAGTCGAGCTGGCTCCAATCCGCCCCTTTCGTCGTTTCAGCGAAGACCGTCAAATGGACGCAGACTACTTTGCCCCGCTGCGACAATGATTGCACGACCTGCCGGATAAATCGCAAGTGAGCTGGCGTCAGCGGTTGAGGCATTGAAGGGAGCGCACCGTACGCGCGCCCCAACGCCTCCAACACGCGCCGCGCATGCCGCTCATCAAACAGCGGCAGTGACATGGCGTTTTTGCCTTCTTCAATTCGTCGATCCAAACAGCGCAGGAACTGCGACGCGCTGATCCAAAAATCATCCCGAATCAACAATAGCGCTTGCACGCGCATGCCGTCGCATTGACGCAAGGCCGCCGTCAGTGGATGCTCCGCATCATTGGAACACCGATTGAGCCATTGTTCGAACTGGTCCAGCACCAACAATAGCTTGTCCCCTTGCCGCAACAAGTGCCCTTGCCGTACCATCCGCAACAACTCCAACAGCGAAGTTTTGGCCGGTGCGTCATGGACCTCCCGCCGAATTCGCTCGCAGATAAAAGCGGTCAGGTTTTCCGTCGTGCAATCGATGTAAATGGGCAAGACGTGCTCAGTCAACTGAGGCAACAGGCCAGCGCGGACGAACGAACTTTTCCCGCAGCCGGACGGACCGTAAATCAATCCAATGGGCACGTCATCCACCTGATCGACGACACCTAGTCGGGCCAGCCAAAAACGAATCGACTCGGGGACTCCGTACCGATCAACTGGCCCCGGCAACAGCCGCAGAAAGAACTCGTGGTCGTTCTGGTCGTAAGTGCGCAAGCCTTTCGGAACAATCTCAAACTGGTCTGAGGGCGACGCTGGACCACTTCCGGATGCCGTGCGGCTCGATGGTTTCGAAGCGATCTCGTCGTTACCGGGCGCATCCGAGCTGCTCGATACGGCCGCCAACGCTTGGACCGAAGGGCGATCGGTCAGCAGCAATTGAGTCGGTACCACTTCGCGCTGGGTATCTGCAATGAACGCCCGCAATTCCTCCAACACATCTGCCATCGAAGGATATCGATCCTCCATCAATTTCTGCAAACAACGCAAACAGATCCGGTCCAACTCGCGCGGAATATGCTCGTCAATTTGCCTCAACGGGCGCGGATGTTTGTAGCAGATGGCCCGCAACATCTCGCGGTACCCAGCTCCTCGAAATGGTTGCGTCAATGTCAGCATCACGTACATCGTCACGCCAAATGCCCAGATGTCGGTCCGCCCATCCACTAAGTGATTTTCTCCGCGGATTTGTTCCGGCGACATATACGCGGGAGTCCCCAGCGCACCCGATTCACCTTCTCCGACAAACGACAATTCCTCATGTAACGCCAGTCCAAAATCGACCAAGCGGACGCGCTGTTGCGAATCAATGATCACATTGGCAGGTTTCAAATCGCGATGCGTGACTCCTTGTTGATGGGCGTGCTTCAACGCCTCGGCAATTTGTACCAGCGTGTCAAGTTTTTGATCGGCCGTCATTTGACGCGACTTGATCCACTCGCTCAACGAGCGGCCTTCAATATATTGCATCACCACATAGGGGACACCATCGTCAGTCACATTGACGTCGTGTACCGTGGCAATCGCCGGATGTTCGACTTGCGCCAACATCTGGCCTTCATTCAGGAACCGCTCCAGCGAAGTCGAGCTCAAGGGCTTGTCCCAACGCGGAACTTTAACCGCCACGTTCCGCAGCAACTTGGGATCCCAGGCCAGATACACAAAACCAAAGCCACCTTTACCCAATTGCCGCGCGACTTCGTAGCGGCCAATGTTCCGCTGTGGCAAATGGGTGTGGATTTCGTCCGACGTCAAATCCAAGGGACTGGCCGCCGAAGCCTTTTCGCCGGGGAACTTGGCATCGTCGGGAATGTAGGAACCTGTCATGGGTGGGCTACTCGCGCATCATAGGGTCGCCTTGTCAGAGTCCCTGGAACTCGCGCGGGATCGTTATTCCGCACGTCAGGCTGCCAACGCAGCCTCTATTATAGGCATCTAACCGAGAAACTGAACCCAACCGCCGCCCAGTGACGTGGGTCTGCCTAGAACCCCGTGCTGACGCCAGCCATTAGGCATTGGTGACCTGTTAGGCATAAAGACCTAAGTTTCGTTTTGGGGCGGCAATTGGATCGGGGCATGCGCCATGGCGACCGACCGTATGGCTTGTGGGGCCGATACTCAGTGGGAAAAACAACGGCATGGTTCAACGTCTGCGCGACCACCGACCCCATGCCCGGTGTTGGTGAAGAAGTCGGTACCTTTTTTTTAATAATTCACGAAATGTAGGGAGCGTGGAGCAAGTCGATTGACCATACACGTGAGCCTGGACGAATCGATCTGCGACACTCACAGGGTTTCGATCTACAACTGGACGACGTGCGGAACGCACCAGAACCAAGCCTGGCCAAGAATACCGTGAACGATTACCGTTTTTATTGCCACGCTTTGACCGAACCTGTTATTGGTGGTAAAGGCAGCTTGAATAGTCTCACCCAATTCAGGCAACGCTCAAAGAGTCGTTCAAATCGCTGAAAACCTCATCGTGCAATGCCTCTTTGAAGCGCGACGTCAAGTCCATTGAAATGCGCACAGTTCTCCACCCTGATCGAACGGTTGTGGAGCCATCACCCGTTTGGTTGGCGCTTGTTGCCATCGATGATGCGGGCGCGACCACCAATGAATTGTCAGGTGATTGATCCCAGGCAATCTGCTGCGCCGATTGAATGTGGGACGCTGCGGCCTGCGGTTCGGCAGGGCTGAACACCACCACTCGCCCATCCACAATCGATCGACTGGACGTTTCCCATTCTCCTTCACCGATTTGGCTTTCAGGGGCCTGGAAACCACCGACCGGCGCCAACGCCAGATACCCAACCACTTCCGCCTGATGGCTGATTTCCGAATCGAGCGTCGTTTCTTCTTGCAAGAAAATCGTGGCCGACGTGGTGGTGTTCGACGTCTGCCGAATGGCGGCCGGATCAGCCTCATTAAAGGTCATGATCTGCGCACCAAAGAATGGGACGGCCGGCAACGGCTGCTGGTAGTTGATCGTGTACGGCTGGTGTGTTACCGCGTTCGGCGTCATGCCCGTTTCTAATATCCAACCATTCAATTCATACCGACCTGGATCGATCGCCACATAATTCACTGTCAGAATATCATCGGCGCTTCCGTCCAAAGCTTCAGCGAACTGGGTGCGGCCTTGGAAACCTGCTGCCCCCACACTGTGCATCCGAACAGTCTTGGGATGCACAGACGCATCGCGAATCGGCGTGGCCACCACGGCGGGCACCGATTGGAATGGGTTGGAAAACGCAACCGCAGTAAATG
>DAOLCX010000192.1:0-5898 GCA_035327685.1 Pirellulaceae bacterium
CTTGCGGAACGCACCAGAACCAAGCTTGGCCATCAATACCGTGAACGGTTACGAATTGCGTTACCTTGGCTCCACAACAGGCTAGTACAGGATGATAGCGTCGATTCCGTAGATCAAATCGCCAGGGGTGAAGGCCAGGGCTCCCCAATCGACTCGAACTTCAGGCCGAATCACGAAGTTGGCGTGCGGGCGAATGTTGGCTCCAATCGTCCAATCATAGGTGGAATTCGAAGTCCCGGTCTGACGGTCCCCTTTCCACCATTCAAATCGAGTTCCCAACGCTACGCACGGGTTGACGCAATAGAACAGATAGTTGGCAAAGCCGAGTTCGTCGTTCCCTTGCAGGTTGACGACCGTCCCTTCCACGACATAATGGGCGCGATCGGTCAGCTTGAGTTGTGCGAAAGCGTTCTGCACTGTTCCACTACCCCGGTAGCCCGTGTCGCCGATCGATGAGTTCAATCCCAGCCGCACATACGGACCGGCCTGGTAGCGAACACCGCCCAAGAAATTGAATCCACCGTCAGTCCGTTCGAATGCAGAATCCCAACCCAAGGTGAAACCGCCAATCGTTGTCAAATTGTCGGTGACTTCGCGCTGAGCGATCACGCCAGTATGCGTGAACGGATGGGAGAAGTATCGCGAGTACGTGCGGCTGTAGAAGAAGTTCTCGGTGGCCGGTACTTGCTCAAATCCGAAAGGCGACAGGAAATAACCTGCACGCACTTCGGTATTCCAGTTGGCGAAACTGACGTAGGCTTGAGGAATCGCCCAACCGTATCGACCGTGATCCATCGAGTTATCCCAACCGGTCGGGGCACCATTGGGACGGTTTCCGATGGCTTGAATATCCTGCGCATCAATGCCGTACACGATGTCAAATCGATAACCCACACCCCAACCGCAAGATCGATTCGCTGGGCGATCGACGTAGGCCCAAAACTGATGAAGGTTAAGTTCGTCTTGGCGATTGTTGAATGGCACGATATCGCGGGTATGCCAACCGGATTGAACGAAACCGCCGACGCGAGTTCCTCCTGGGCCAGTGCCAAACAACCGGCGAACATCGCCCAATTGGCACCAATGGCATTCTGGGCCGAAGTAATTGCCGTTTTCATAGATCGCATTGCTGCGGACCGTCAATGGAACCTGGCCCGTCGCCTGACCAGTCGGCGGCGCTACAGGAACATCGTCTCCCACCTGGGCCGTTGATTCGTCTTGCCGTGCCAATGAATCGAGCAACCGAAAAGAGACGTTTCCGGGGTTGGAAGCCGGGGCCGCGGGAACCGGAGATGTTTCGGTGTCCTGGATGCGCCAAGGATAAACCTTACCGGCGCCCTGTGGATTGTCATACGATGACTGCCCGTGTGCTGCCGCAGCCAAGATGAGTGAAGTTATCCCAGCAACACAGATTTTCAGGTTTGTCGTCATTGAAAGTTCGCCTTATTCCCAAGGGACCAAAGTTCGGGACAACACCGGTTAAACACGGCGATGCTATTGTTTTAATGGTATCGGGAATTCGGGCGGTCTCTTGTATCTTCGTGTCTCTAAAATCGACTAGGTAATTCCGATAAGCTTTGTCGTTTAGGGTGGCCCCTCGGATTGCGCAAGCCGTTCTGGCCGCGAATTACTCCGACGTAACCGTTCACGAACTGTAGGTTGGGTGGAGCAAGTCGTTCGACGAAACACGTTAGCTTGGACGAATCGATCCGCGACACTCACTGGGATGCGATCTACAACAAGACGATTTTCGGAACGCGCCAGAACAAAGCTTGGCCATCAATACCGTGAACGGTTACACTCCGGCGAAGCGATTCCCCGTTTCTTGAATGTCGGCCCGAAACCGGATAAAGTCATAGTTGTTAACCAGCAGCGATAGGACACCGAACCTGAGGGGAGTGCTCTTGGATCCGGTGGATGTCCATCTCAAGCGCAACCTGGAATGGGAACGCAGCTCCAACGGGATGGGGGTCTTTATCAGGTCCAGAGCGGGACTTGGTCCCACAGAGGGCACTTGCCTGACCTGAAAAAGACTCCCGACCCCTGAGGGCCACAACCCCGAACAACGTGGGATCACTACATCGTGGAAATGCGAAAATCGATCAGCCTGACCTGTTTGAGACGGCCGTTCCGACAGGGACTGGAATGGGCTGCCCGCGCTGGTGCCCAAGGTGTAGAGTTTGATGGGCGTTACGATATCCCAATCCACGACCTGTCGACCACAGGTGTGCGCCAAATCCGTAAATGGCTAGCGGATTGCCGATTGCAAATCGCATGTCTTTCGTTCCCGACTCGGCGCGGACTGTACGTTTCGGATGACTTGGATCGTCGCCTGGAAGCCATCCGCAAAGCGATGTTGGCCAGCAGTTCCTTGGGGTGTGGCAATGTATCGCTGAGACTGAATGGGTGGCCGAGTGAATCCAGCGATGAAATGGCAACATTGAAATCGGCACTGAGTGAATTGACTGCCTACAGTTTGCGCGCCGGAGCCTGGATTCAGCTTCGCATCGGTCCGGAACCGATAACAGCCGTTCGCAAATTGTTGGACATGATGCCTGAAGAAGCCCTGGGCATTGATTTTGACCCGGCTGAGTTACTGATTCATGGACAGGACCCTACTGCCGCTGCAACGGAATTGAGTCGCATGATTCATCACGTGCGGGTACGTGATGCCGTACGCCGCAGCCAATTCGGTCGCGGGACCGAGGTCCAATTGGGACGCGGTGAAATCGATTATGCTCACTTGTTGGGGACGCTGGAGGAAAACCGCTACCGAGGTTATTTTACGGTAGGCAACGCGCACTCGGAAAATGATCCGTTATTGGAAGCGCAACAAGCCCTCGAATATCTGGACCACATTTCGGCTTAACCTGATGAAATCGACGACCTCTTTTCGCATTGGAATCGGACACGATAGCCACCGTCTGGTCAGCGGCGGCCCGTTGCGATTGGGTGGTATCGATATCCCTTTCAATCGCCATCTCGACGGCCACAGCGATGCCGAAGTGGTGTTGCACGCATTGACCGATGCGTTGTTGGGGGCTTTAGCGTTAGGCGATATTGGCGACCTGTTCCCCAACGACGATGCGCAAAATCGAGGGCGGGATTCGAGTGAATTCTTGCTCGCCGCTCATGATCAAGTTCGCGCGGCAGGTTATCAAATAAGCAACCTCGACTGCACGGTGTTCGCCGAACAACCCAAATTGGGGACGTATAAGACGGTGATATCCCAACGGATTGCCCAGTTGCTTGGAATCGACGCTGGGCAAGTGAGCATCAAAGCCAAAACAGGTGAAGGTGTCGGCCCCGTGGGGCTTGGGGAAACGATCGAAGCTCATTGCGTGGCGTTGTTGGTTCGCATTCCCGAGTAGAATTTTTCGGATGACAACGTCCAAGTAGCTAAGTGGACGCCTTGCTGGAGCGGCAATCTGCCGGTGCTAGCGGTTGATATCGCCAGGCTGTTGCAGGTATCAGTCTTAACCGTGACCATCTGTCATTTTTTGGGTTTGAGCGAATAGAGACGCTTCGCTAGAGTCTCACCGCTTTAGATTCGTGTGGGATTTGTTTCGGTGCATCGAAGCCCTGCGGATGAAAGGCTCGAATGTAGAACAATTGTCCTCAATTGTTCCTCGCAGAGCACTTGTTCCTCGCAGAGCAATGAGTTGATGCGCGGTGAGCGATGGAATGTTCTACGCTCGTCAACGGCAAACTCCAAACAGAGTTTGGAACAACTGAGGACAATTGTTCTAAAATGTTGTGAATAGTGACCGGGACATCCACCGGTTGATACCGTTATCGCATGGCAATAGAGTGGTGGAATTCGAATTCAGGCGACCGACGAGACAATGCTGTGTCACTGATCAACCGATTCGGCCTGGTCAGGATTACTATACCGCGTTGCGTGAAACTGAATCGGGTGAGTTGGAGCGGCTCGATTGGTCATCGGACGCCTGGCCGGGGCCTCCCGAGGGCTGTATCGCCTGGTGGCAGTCGCGCATCCCATCCCTGGACGAAGGCCGGGTGTATTGGGCCCCCAATGACGTACTGCGCAGCGTGTTTCAGTATTACGTGAACCAAAGTGGCCAGCCGGACATTGCATATGTCATGGGGCTGTTGATGATGCGAAAACGTTTGCTGCAATATCGGGAAACGATCCAACGCGATGGCCAATCGTGGCTCGTGTTATATGATCCGAAGCAGCAGACGACGGTGGAATTGGCGGAGGTGACGCTTGAGTCATTCCGCGCCATGTCGATTCAAGCGGAACTAGCCGAGAAGTTGTTTGCTTCGCACAGTGCGATGGATGCCGAAGACGACAGCGGTCGTGAGTGAGGACCAGGAATCACCCGCCATGGATGGCAATCAATTGAGCACGAACAACAAGGTCCGAGGAGGCTTCAACTGCCTCGGTACCTTTGGTCTGCTTTTAGTTGCCTTGAGCATCGCGCCGGGTTGCCGGATGTTTGATCGGTTTCAACCCAAACCGGCGGCTCCGATTGTCCTGCAACAGGACTCGACGTTGGCCGACATCATGATGGCGGTGGAGAACCAAACTCAGCGCGTCAGGCAATTGAAAGCTGACGCGAATGTCTCGGCCGAAGGCTTACCGGCGGCTATGCGGGGTGATTTGTTGATGGAACGCCCGGATCGGCTGCGCTTGCAAGCCGGTGTGCTGGGGGTTCCAGAATTGGGGTTTGATCTGGGAAGCAACAGCGAGTGGTTTTGGATTTGGAAAAAAGCCTCGCTTCCCAACGACCCTCCCGTGTTTTATTTTGCGCGGCACGTCGACTATCAGCAAAGCCAACTGGCTCGCACCACGCAGCTTGAACCGCGTTGGCTGATCGACGCATTGGGCCTGATCGAATTCTCGCCTCACGACCGACATGAGGGGCCCGTTCGCCTTCCGAATGGACATGTCGAAATTCACACCTATCTGACGACCCCGTCGGGGAACAAAGTCCGGGTATTGGAAGTGGACCCCAAGCGAGCACTGATCCTCCGCCAAACCTATTACGATCAAGCCGGTCAACGCATCGCCTATATCGACTCCAGCAAGTACCAATATTATCGGGAGTTCCAGGTCAGCTTGCCGCACGCGGTGGAAATCCATGTGGGGACTCCGGATGGCGGAACGACCAAATTGAGTGTTCACCTCAGCCGTTTTACGGTCAATACGCTGTATGGAGATCCGGAGCGGATGTGGCAAATGCCGATGCCGACGGGCGTTCCCACGTTCAATCTGGCGGCTGAAGAACCGACCGCCGCTTCTCGACCCGATGTCGCCTTCGCGCGAAATGATGGAATCGAGCGAGATCGATTTAAATCTCCCTATTGAGATGGAGCGTCCGTCAGCAGGCGTTTGAGATCACTGGTCAACCCGGTCTAGCGTTTTTCAAAAAACGTGTATAATTGCCTTCGTTTGGCCAAGCTGTGGGCCAGCCAAAGTTAATGTCAGTCAACGTGGGGAGTTAAGTTTCATGACTCATGTCGTCACTCAGCCGTGCGACGGTTGCCGTTACACGGATTGCGTTGTCGTGTGCCCGGTCCAGTGTTTTTACGAAGGGGAGACGATGTTGTACATCAACCCCGACGAGTGCATTGACTGCGAAGCGTGCGTGCCGGAATGCCCGGTCGAAGCGATTTTTCACGAAGACGACGTACCGGCCGAGTGGCAAAGTTTTGTCCAATTGAACGCCGAGATGGCGCCGCAATCGCCGAATATCACCGAGCGGAAGACGCCGCTGGCTGACAAGAATAAAGACGCCTAGCTTTCGAAGAAGAGGTCAGCCCACATGGGGATCAAAATTGCCGTCATCGGTGGCGACGGGACGGGGCCCGAGGTGACGCGCGAAGCGCTCAAAGTCCTGGCGGCGGTCGCCTCACAGGAATCCATCGATT
>DAOLCX010000193.1:0-5895 GCA_035327685.1 Pirellulaceae bacterium
CGGTTTCTGCTGGGCTGTGCGGCGGCATTGCCAGGATTTTGGCAAGCGGCACACTCGCGGCACGCCTCACCTATTTGCTGTAAAGCATCCGATGCCTTCTGCAGGGATTCGGCGGGAGATTCTTGGGGGCGGTCTTGCTGCGAATCTGCAGACTGATTTTCAACCGATTGGGCGGCCTGTTGCAGTTTGTCCTGAGCAGTTTCGGCCAGTTGCTCCGCTTCATCATTGGGGAGTGCACTTCGAGCCAACTCAGCGGACTGTTGTTGCAATTCCGCCAGTTCGTTGGCGATTACCTGTTGATCTTGGTCTGCGTTGTTGTCGTCGCCCATTTGCTTTTCGGTGCCCGAATGATGACCCTCGTCGTTTGACTCCGACGAGTCAACATTGGCATTCGTTGACTTCTCCACTCTTTCCGCTAATTCGCGAGCCCGGTTGGCCAATGATTCAGCCAAATCGGCCTGCCGTTCCAACTCTTCTTGGTTCTGTTGCGAATCCGTCGGTTGTAGCTGTTCCAATTCCCGGGCAATCTGTTGTTGCCGCTCTTTCCATTCATCCAATACTTGCTCGGAAGATGCCTGTTCTTTCTCCGCGATTTGATCTGTACCGTCGGACCGGTCGACTCGTTCGTCGTGTTCATTGGATTTTTGATCATTCACAGAATCGTCTTGGACGGATTCTTGATCCGATTGTTCGGTGTCGTCGCGCTCGACTTCATCTTGTCCGTCGTTGTTTGCCGCATCGAGTTCACCGGCCAGTTGTTCCTGTTGATCGGCCAGATCTTTCAACCGCGCTGACCAGGCCAAGGCATCGAACTTTTGTTGCAATTCGTTCGCCAGATTGTCAAGCTTTTCCCTGGCCTCTGCCACCGTGCGCTCGGCCCGCTCCACTAGTTCGCGTTGTTCCTGTGGATCATCCAACAAGGGGAACCGGTCGAGTTGATTCCTGGCCTCGGCCAAGTCACTTTCGGCCAATTGGCGATTATCCTCGGCTAGCTCACTCAAATCCGATTGGGCCCGGTCCATTTCGTCGGCCAGGTCTTGCAACGCCTGCTGGCCTTTGGCCAATTGCTGTTGTGCATGATCGAGTAACTGGTCCCTCAATTCGGCGTCCGTTTGCTCCAGTGTTGGATCGTCCAAGTAGTCCGCCAAACCTTCGACGTGGTCTTGGGCGAGTTGAAGCTGTTGCCGCGCGTTTTCCAAAGCCTGCAGTATCGACTGTTGATCGGCGGCGAGTTGTTGTTCCAGCGGAGTGGATGTTGTCATACCAAATTCGATGACTATCGGTTGGGTTTCCGCACTTTGGGGTCCACCATACTCGATCCCCCGGCGGTCAAAGGCTCGCAACCAAACCGTCGCACCAGCAGCCTGTTCCGGAAGCATCCGAAACGAAATGACCGCACGACCTTGATAAGTTGGCTCCTCAGCGTCAAGCAGTTTTACCAAGCTGGTTTCGACAATACTTGGCGGTTCGTCCTGGGGCGATTCAAGCGGCTTGTATAGCAATTCCACACGATCGATTCCCAAATCGTCACTCCCAACAAACTCTACAGTCAGTTCGCGATCCCGTTGCGAATGGAATCGAGGCAACGTCGGATTGGTGATTTGAATTTCGGGAGGCGAATCCGCGTGGACCTGAATTCGGATGGGGAGGGGAGTGCTATCCACCCCCTGTTCGCTTGTGGCTCTGATCTCACCGGAATACGCCCCCGTCTGCTGTGCCGAGTATTTGAATTGAAAACTCTCTACACGAAGCGGCGGGTTGCCTCGATCAGTCCAGCTAAATTGGGCTAATGTCGCATGATGATCCGCGTGAACATGAATGATCAGTTCCGATCCGATGAGGAGTGGAATCAACTGTGCCGTATCGGTGACAACTTCGTCGGGCAATTCCGAGTATTCCGGAAACTTCACACGAGCTGTAATCGCCTCGATTTTCGGTTGTGGCAGAACCGTGATCCGATTAGTCGGGCTGACTCGCTTGCCACTGCGTACCCGGTAGAAGATGTCAACTTGCCTCGCAGTCAGGGTGGCAGCCAGTTCCGCAGGAGTATTCTTTGTTGCGACGGCCGGTTGATGCCAGGCACTCATCGATTTGGTTTCTGGAGCCAAGTCGCCGGACCAGTATTCGAGCACGAAGGGCGATTGGCGATGAAGTAGTTTCGCTCTGATTTCTACTCTGGCACCTTCAACAACCGTAATATCGCCGGGTGATAGGTCCGCTTTTAACGCTGGGAACATGGGCTCGGCCCAGGGCATCATCCAGTTTCGCAATGAACAAAAAACGCCTGCCGGCGAAGCGATCGTCAGTGCCAGCAAGGCAATACAGGTACCGGCCAGTGCCCATACGACAGGCCAAATGACCCGCACCGGGACATCTTCGGACTTTACAGTGGCCACGCGCTGACTGGCTTCAGCACTGAGCGCACTGATCAGTGCCGATGAGTAATCGTGCGCCGATACATGTTCAGTTCCTTCGTCGCAGTCTGTCGATGTGGGCTGACCGAGAAACTCGACGGTCGAACTCAACCTTTCTTCCATATCGGGACGAATCGCCTCGACATGCCAGGCAGCTTCGACATAACTCAGCGAACGCCGTAGCGACCTTTGCCACCAGCGCCCGACGACGATTGCGATACTAATCGCCATCAACCAGCCGATCCATCGCCAGGTTGCCGATTCGATTTCCAGAACGAGATCGACGGCAACCATCACCAGCGATAACGCGACGGCCAACGTGATCAGCCCTGCCAGTCGAAATGCCTTTTCGTGCCATTGATGCCGCTGGACGACTTCCTGCAGTCTCTCGCGGATCGATTGAGGAATCGCCGTGACTTGTGATAAATCGCCGACATGTGTACTCATGACTTCAGCTCCTTTAGATCAAGCCGCAACATCGCCGGGCGATCCACTCTCCGCTGATGAGCAGCATGAAGAGGACGACCACGGGCCACGTATTCCAGAGGGGAATCGACCACTCCCTTCGCTCGTAATTCGATTTGGGACCCAATCGTTCCAATACTTCGTTGGCCGTTTCGGGGACCAGCACAGATCCGCCCGTCTGCTCCGCCAGCGGAATGACAAAATCGGAACGGGCCACAATGTCTAGCGTTTCATTGGTTGCGATGGTGCCGTCCACACTGAACTCGGCAAACACGCTTTGCCCAGCCCGTCCTTCGCTGACAAGCAACTCCTCGACGATTGTGCCGCCGACTTGAATTCGGTATCGACCGGGCAGATCGGGAAAAGGCAAATTGGCCTGCAACAAACCGCCTGAATCGGGAACCTCTTGCATCACAGCCTGGTGAATCGCTGTACCGTCTCGAAACAACATCAAGTGGGTTTGTTCATTCAGCGCAGGTTCCTCCGAATCCGTGACCAAACGGACTTTGACCGAAACGGTGTCGCCGATGGCGTAATGATTTCGGTCGGTGCCCAGGCGCACCAGGTCTGTCCCCATTCCCAGTCGTTCGTCGGCAGCCCAGCGCATGACTCGCCCCCAAAAACGATGGTGGTGTTCGTCACCGTTCCAAAATCGGAGCCGCCAGGTTTGATCGAAGTTGAGTTGCAAAACCCGGCCACCGCCAAATCGATGCCAGAGAATTAATGCGTTCTGCCGACTAATTGCGCGGTCAGCTTCGACGTCTGTTCCTGGCCTTGTTAAACGCGGTGGATCGACCGGCACATCGGCCCAGGCCAAGACCGTGGCACCCGGTTTGGCAACTGCCGCACTCTGCCGTCCGTACAAAATCGGCAACGACGACCAAATAGACGAATCGTCGGCGTCGGCAAACGGACTATGCAGAATCTGGCTTCGCAGCCCGTCCTCAGTCAAACGAAGGCGATACGGTGCCGTGGAAAAAAGTGTGATCTCTCCAGGGCGATTGACGATTGCGTCCGCACCACCTTGAATCGGACGCTGCACAGGGAACAGTTCCGCCAGAGGGCTATCCCAATACCGGTTGGGCATCGCATGTTGACCGGTCATGACAATCAGTGTGCCGCCCCGCTGCCGCACAAATTTGTACAGAGTGCGCTGGGTTTCGACGTTTAATTCGCGAGGATCAACATCTCCGAGGATGATCACGTCAAACTTCAACCATTCTCTTTCGGTTGCAGGCACAGCGGTCGCCTCGCAGTCGTCGAACGCGCGAGCGGTCGACGCTGTCACATAGGGCGGTTCCGGGACACCAGCCAGTCGATCCGGCGACAACAACACGTATTGCAAAGCCACATTGCGATCACGCCCCGCGAACAAGTTCTTGAGATAGCGAAATTCCCAACGCGGTCTTTGTTCCACAATCAGCAGCCGCACACGATCTTTGGTAACCGACACGCCTGCGGCACGCCGGTTGTTTTCTGTTATTCGCTCGTTGGCCAGCGGCTCTATCTCGACCGCGTATTCGTATAGCCCCACTTGTTCTGGCTCGTCCGTAAACTGTACCGAAGTTCGGACTTGATCGTTCGGCAAGCGCAGCGTTTGAGTCTGCAGCACCTCGCCATCTCGGAGAAACCGGATCGTCGCCGTTTCACCGCGCAGTTGATCGGCCTTAATCGTGGCCCCCACGGTAACTTGATCCCCCGCAAACACTTGACCAGGCGCTTGCAACAGAGAGACTTCAGCGTCCTTAATCGGCGTTTGGTTACCGATAATCACCGAGTGAATCGGAATGGAGTGCCTTCCCAACATGGCAGCCATCGGCCCAAACGGGACAGACGAACGATCGCATCCGTCAGTCACAATGATGACTCCGGAGAGTTCGTTGAGTGAAACGTCGGCCAATGAGCGCTGCAATGCGGCCGACAAATCAGTTTTTTGCGACCAGGCATCAGATTTGTCCGACCCCACCGAACCGACGGACCGGTCGCGATCGAGCCGTCGTGCACTGGCGGCGAATTCATAGAGTTGAACCCCGTAATCTCGCTCCAATTCCCTCATCAATGGCGGGTTCCCGTTGTAACCATCCCATAACAGTTGTTGCACAACCTCGGCACGTGAGTTCTCCTCAGATTCGCGATCGTCCGCCTGCGGGCGTCGATGGGGTTGACCCAACGATCCCGCAACTGGGAGCGACATCGATTCCGACCGATCCCACAACACGATGACCTGGCGTTGTTCAACCGTCTCTTCCTCGCCGTGGTGCATCGGCTCCAACAAGACAAAACCCAACAGACCAACCAGGATCAACCGCATTGTTTTCATCAAGCTCGGCCAACTCGGTCCTGCCGCGCCTTGGCGATCCCAATAAGTCCAAATGACGACACAACTGATTGTGGCGGCCAATGCTCCCAATCCTAGCGACTGAGGGTCATAGCGTGTCTCCATCGACTGCGCTGCAGCTTGCCAGCCGCGAGTCCAGAAGAGCCAGGCCAAGCACCATATCAATGGGATGGAACCCCAGCGTGTCAACCACGTCACGGAGCTAGCGCATGCGGACGTGCCATGATGGAGGCGCGTTGTCCGCCGTGTGCGCACCCACCACAAGAGGATCGATTCGGCGCCCAACAGAAGCAACGCTGTGTACGCAAAGTATCGCCATAGTTCCAGCCCATCGGGAAATCCGGCGGCGACATGAGTGAAGTGCTCCTCGTCGGCAATTAGCGATATCCCGAATTGCTGCGCTAATGAATGGAGACGCTGGGGCTCGATCGCGGTCAAGTCCGCCTCCGCGTCAGAGCGACCCACTGTAAGCGGCCACGGACCGGGACCGATGACGCTAGCCAGTTCGCCTGACAACTCATACTGTCCAGATTCGTCGGCGGTTCCCAATTCCACCAACCATTTGCGCCCTGAGAAAGTCGCAGTGACCGGACGCTCTATTCCACTTGGAGTCTTTAATGTCAGGTTGGCCACCTGATTCGGCGGTGGTATGTCGATGGATAACATGGCCGGGCCGGG
>DAOLCX010000194.1:0-5883 GCA_035327685.1 Pirellulaceae bacterium
AAAGGGCGGAACGAATTGAGCGGCATGACCGGACTTTCAATTTGCGATTCACTGGCCGTCGTCAAGTTCGTCAGCAAGATATCGTCGATATCGATCACCGGATCGCGAGTCAGCAAGACAGCCCGTTCGATCACATTTCGCAATTCTCGAATATTCCCTGGCCAACGGTAGCGTTTGAGCATCTCGATAGCATTGGCGGTCAGTTCCATATTGCGACGTCCGCTGGTTCGTCCGAACAGGCCCAGGAAAAATTGAGCCAATTCCGGGATGTCCTCGACGCGCCTCCTGAGCGGCGGGATTTCGATCTGAACAACATTTAAACGGAAGTACAAATCCTTGCGGAAGATTCCTTCGCGCACGGCCCGCTCCAGGTCGCGGTTGGTGGCCGCGATCACGCGGACATCGACTTTGATGGATTTACTCCCGCCGACGCGCTCAAACGGGTGGCCTTCGAGGACACGCAGGAATTTGGCCTGGATGGACAAACTCATCTCGCCGATTTCGTCCAGCATCAGTGTCCCGCGGTCGGCCGCTTCGAACTTGCCGATTTTTCGGTCGGTGGCACCGGTAAAAGCTCCTTTTTCGTGGCCGAACAGTTCGCTCTCCAGCAGCGATTCCGAAAGCGCGGCGCAGTTCAAGCAAATGAACTTTCCTTCGCGGCGGGGGCTGTTGAAGTGAATGGCACGGGCGACCAGTTCTTTGCCGACGCCACTCTCGCCGCGGATCAAAACGGTGGCATTGCTGGGAGCCGCGCGGGCAATCTGTTGATGGACGGATAACATCGCAGAGCTCGAGCCGATGATCTCGCTTTGTACGCCCAATTGTTCTCGCAACTGATCGACTTCACTCTTGGTCTTAGATAGATCGTCCACCAATCGCTGTTCGCGATACCGCATTTTCAAGGCCAACGCCATGGTTTCAGCGACCGCCAACGTAAATTCAAGATCGCTTTCCTTAAGAATCAAATCCGATTTGGTGGAGTACAGATGAACCAGGCCGACGTTGCGATTGTTGACGCGAATCGGGGCACAAATCACGCTGGTCGCGGCGATTTCGCCTTTACTGTCTCGCAAACCAAGCGCACTGTCATCCAGGATGTCGCGAGCCAAAACGGCTTCGCCCCGTTTGAGAACCGTCTCCGCCAGGAATTTGGAAACTCGTTGATATTCGGGTTGAAGTGACGAATGCCAGGCGACGATTTCCAGAAGTTCCGGGTCGGTCGCCGTGGGGCGCGAGCGAGGAACCATTAGGACCCCGGCCGCATCGACGCCGACTTCGTCGATCAAAGCATCCAGTGCAATTCGTGCTATGCCGCGCACTGTAGTTTCGTTGGCCAGGTCGAACCCCAGACGGCAGAGTCGGGCTGCAGCGCGTCCGATCTTGGGGATCGATTCCCATTCGTCGTCTTGCTCGACATCCAGGAATTTCGTCTTCTGGAGGGAGTGAGTAATGGTCTCAGGTTCTGAAGGGGCCTGGACCGTGGGCTGGTCATCTTCCAATGCGAGCCCTACCAGGGTTTCGGGGGCGACGGATGATTGGCTGAGGATTTTTTTGTCGTAGGCCGTCGAAAGCTTATCCACAAATACCAATTGGGTTTTGGCGATCCAGATCACGTCGCCCGGTTTCAGGACTCGATCGCCGATCAAACGATTCTTTCCGATGGCCGTCCCGTTGCGGCTGTTCAAATCCCGGACCACCCATTTTCCATCGCTGAGGAATACCTCAGCGTGCTGGCGGCTAGCTTGTTCTTCGCGGATGACTATCTGGTTTGTGGGGGCTCTGCCGATCGTGATGGATCGTCCGGGGACAAGTCGAAATACGTCAGACCATTTGGACCCATCGCGGAGGACGAGGTAAGCACCGGGCAAGGAATTCGCGTTTTTTTTCGCATTTTCCATCGTATAATTAGAACCGATTCGGCGTCGTGTACGGGAAACCGGTAAATCCTCGCAGTTTTTCTTGCATTTCACCGATAGGCGAATTACGCTAAATTGAAGAAATTCTATGTAGTATTGTACCGACCGAGACCGGCTGTCTGCCAGTATTTGGACCCCGAATTTTTGGGGTGAGGACAGCGAGACGCGGGCCGAAACAAATTAGACGGGGCAAGGAATTAACCGAGGAGTTTTGCAATGTTAGCTCGTTGGAGCAAGTGTGTTGCCTGTTTAACGGCATTGACCGTTGCGATGTTCGCTTGCCACGTGGCCCAAGCCCAGTTTGGTGGCGGCGGCTTTCAAGGCGGTATCTTTAATCGAGTCGTCGGCGGTATCCGCATTGACGCCAACGGAACTTTGAATTGGTCGGCGCAGCAAATCGACCAACAACAATTTCAGAACTTGATGCAGCGGCTCCAACAAGCAGATGCGGGGCTGACTGAATCCGGGATGCGGTTCATTTCACTAAAGCGTCTGAACCAGGCGTTGGTGGAAGCACAACAAAACAACCAACCCATTTCTCCCGAATTGGCCTTTTTGGGTGGCATTCAACGTTTGGAGTACGTGATTGTACGCCCAGAGGAAAATGACGTGCTGTTGGCGGGTTTTGGCGAAGGCTGGAAAGTTAACGAACACGGCCATATCGTCGGCGCCACAACGGGAGCCCCAGTACTCCAACTCGAAGACTTGTTGGTTGCGTTTCGTTCAGTCGAAAACGCTCGATCGGGAAATGGCATTTCCGTATCGATCGATCCGACGGAACAAGGTGCGCGACAGGCTCAAGAGTTGTTGAGTCAATTGGCTGCCGCTCGACATTTTGAGCCGGCTTTGGCTCCGCAGATCGAACAAGCGATGGGACCGAACGTGATCACCTTGACCGGCGTTCCAGCCGACAGCCGCTATGCCCAAGTATTGGCAGCCGCCGACCACAAGATGAAGCGTTTGTCGATGGGGTTGGAACACTCGCCCATTCGCAATTTCCCCAGCATTCTGGAGATGCTCTCGCGCAATGATGCGACCATGAGCGGTGCACCGCGATTCTGGATGGAATGCAACTACCAACCCGTCGCCCGCAGCGATGATGGCTTGGTGTGGCAAATCCGAGGCACGGGTGTCAAAACGCTGACCGAAGACGGCTTTTTCGACAAACACGGCATTCGTCAAACCACAGGCAGGGCCAACAAATTTGCTGACACCTGGGCCGAGAACATGACCAAACGATTCGATGAATTGGCCAAAGCCGAGCCGGTGTTTGCCGAACTTCGCAATGTGATGGACATGAGCGTCATCGCAGCGTTGATCGCTCAAGAAAACTTGCTGGAAACAGCCGGTTTGGACATAAGACACTTGACGCAATCGGAGTCGCCCGTTTCGACGCCCAGTTGGCCAGAGCCTAAATTTGCTCCGGCACAATGCTCGTTTGTCGCAGTGCGCGGTTTCCAAAACGTGTTCGTCAGCGGCGGCGTTTTGGTGGACTCGTGGAAAGTCGTCAGCCAGGTTGAAACCGCCTCGGCCTTATCCAAAATAAGCGAAATGGCAAATGGCGCTACCCAGGCTGAGCGACTGTGGTGGACGGTTTCAACCAAGTAGTCACAAAAACTCAATCCTTCTGAGAGGTCCTCCAAGGCCACTTGTCGATTGACAAGTGGCCTTTTCTTTACCGAAAGTTATCGATCAGTGCGTTTGGCATCTTTCGGTTTTGCCGCATCGGAAGGCTTTTTGAAATGCGGAGCGGGGGGAGAAATATGTGTGTCCTCCTGGCTGGTTCCGTGGTGAGTGTCTGGTTGTTGACTCGTGGGGGGGACGTCGAATTCCGACTCGTACCCCTCCACTGTGACGTCGTTCGTTTCGTACAGATCGTCATAGCGGCTATGGTACCCCGGCTGTTGCGATCGCTCTAGCTCGGATTGGTATTCTGCCAGAATACTCCGCTGCAGATTGTCGCGGCAGCGTTGGTTGATCGGATGAGCAATATCGGCATAAAGTTTAACGCGGTCGATGGGAAGTGGCGAGAAGCGTTCGAAGGGAAGCCGGGCACCGCACTGATTGCAGAATCGGGCCTTGAGATGGTTTTTCCCCGAGCAGCGGGAACAATGGGCGGTCAACTTGCGGCTGGGCATGGCAATGAACAGCCCGGAGTTGCCGTTAATGATTTTGATATCGCGGACAACGAAACAATAATCAAACGTGACGCTGCAAAATCCCTTGAGGCGATCTTCGGCACCATCAATCAGTTTGATCCTGATCTCCGTAATACGCATGGCGTCTCCTCCTGTCAGCCTGTTGAGAGAACGCTTTCTCTGCTTGTTGTTCGCAGACCTCCTGCTCAGACAGAACCGCTGGACAAGCACGTTGCTACACGAAAACCGTCAAGAATTCGCGCTAGCCGCGCAGCCGCCATCGCGGCGGCTCGCCTGGAGCCAAACAACCCGAAACAACACGAACCGCTCCCCGACATTTGAAACGCGAGCGCTGGTGTCTCGCGAAACGCTCGTCGAGCAACGTCAATTTCTTCAAGAATACATGCCGCCGCCGATTCTAACCGATTAAACAATGATGATGCAATCTGATTTAGGCCCCCCTGGGCCAGTCGCCTTAACAATTCGTTCGGGGAACGCAGGGGGGTAGACCCGGGAGGAGTTAACTGGTCGGCCTGTCGATAGACGTCGGCGGTCAACAAGCCGCGCGGCGGTTGAACCATCACCAACGGCAGGCCACCGACGCTTTGGACCGGCTGAACATCCTCACCCCGCCCACGGCAACGGGCCGGTGTATCCCACAAGAAAAAGGGGACATCTGACCCAATTTCAGCGGCGACCTGCCATAATCGCTCGCGAGGCCAGTCGATCTCCCAGATTCGGCAGGCACCGCGCAATGCCGCCGCCGCATTGCTGGATGCCCCGCCCAGCCCGGCTTGGGTGGGGACTCGTTTTACCAGAAACAAGTCCAGCCCGCGCGTTTCGCCGGCCCGCTCACGCAACCGTTGGACTGAGCGGACAACAATATTCTCGGCCCCAGCAGGGATCGGTTGGTTGAATCCACTGTCGGCTACCCACGAAAACCGAATTTCGCCAGTTGGGTTGGGTGCCATGTAAAGCGTATCACTCCACGATATCGGCAACATGACCGTGTCAATTTCGTGGTATCCATCAGGGCGGAGAGCCAATACTTCCAAATAGAAATTGATTTTAGCTCGCGATCGAATCGCGATTCCCTGGCGATTAACCAAACCACCCCTTCTTGTCGAAACTGGCAATTGCCGTATCTTCATCGGCTTCGATCTGGAATTGACCTTCGAGTTTCATCACCTTAAAAATCTTGCTGATGTTGTCGTTGATGCCGCACAATCTCAAAGCCACTTTGGCGCCTTGGCATTTTAACGCGAATGCGATCAATTTACCGATCATCGCGGAAGACATGTGAGTCACGTTTTGGAAGTTCAACACAAATCGTTGCTGTTCAGTTTTGTTGACGAGGTTGACCAGTTCCGCGCCGAGCGATTCGATACGCGATGCGTCGATCAGCCGCACGTCTGGCAAATAGATGACCATCACGCCATCTTTGTTTCGGGTAAGCAAGGTGGACATGTATTCTCTCCCCAGGGAATTTCACGGATGAGTCTTTTACAGGCCAAGCCCCATCCCAACTTGTCGCGATTTTACTCCATGTCGTTTCATTGTAAACTCGGAGACGACCAGAATTTGCCGGAAAATCCATGCGGTTGTTTGTCTTTGAATGGCTGATTGGCGGCGGATTGTTGATCGACTGCCACTCGTTTCCAGCTTCGGCTGCTCTGTTGGCACAGGCCCGCGCGATGGTTGGCGCGGTGGTCGCTGATTTGCGGATTGCCGGGCACCAGGTGACCACAATGATCGACGGGCGGTGGGGCTCCGTCAGCAGTGGGCTCGATGTCGAAGGCCGCGTGATCGACTCGTTGACCATGTCCGAA
>DAOLCX010000195.1:0-5848 GCA_035327685.1 Pirellulaceae bacterium
CGCTGACGAATCTGTTCGATCGCCTCGTGGGCAAAGTTTTCCATCCGCCACGTTCCTTCGCAGCCACAAATGGCGAACAGGAAATTCCGCAACAGCGTTGTACCGTGGGGCGTGTGCGTCACCTCTGGATGAAATTGGATGCCATAGATCGGCCGGGATTCGTGTCGTACCGCAGCCACCGGGCAAGTCCCGGTACGCGCCAAAGCGATAAATCCTGGTCCGACGTTTTGCACCTGGTCGCCGTGGCTCATCCACACCGGTGCCGCGGATGGCATATCAGCGAACAACGGGTCTTGTTGTGTCACATAACAGTCGGCACGACCGTATTCACGAGCCGCCGCGCTCGACACTTTGCTCCCCAAGACCTCGCAGGCAAGTTGCATTCCGTAGCAAATCCCCAGCACGGGAATGTCCAGATCGAAGATGCGGGGATCGCATTTGGGCGCGCCTTGTTCATAGACGCTGTTGGGGCCACCGGACAAGATTAAACCGGCTGGTCCATGTTCCTTCAAACGATCAACCGAAATGTCGTGCCGCACGATTTCGCAATAGACATTCAATTCTCGCACACGGCGAGCGATCAACTGCGCGTACTGCGACCCAAAATCGAGCACCAACATACGTTGGTGTTGCGATTTGACGACATGAACCGGATCAGTCTGCGACGTGACGGTAGCGTTCACCAAATAGAAGAAAAAAATCTGTGTGCCAACTGGGCCTGCAATTTTTGCGCCGCCCTCGCGAGCGGCCCATAACCCGCGGTGCTATCGTTCTGTGGAAGCATTCTAACTGGTGGAGTGGAGCAAGGGAATAGGTGGCCATTCGTGTTCATGTATTCGGGGACCATCCGGAACCTTTGCACGTCTCAATTCGGCCTGGAAGAAACGACGCGGAATGCCCAGCCGAGATTTTTCAAAAACTTTCCAGTTCGCTGATTCACAGCCCAATTGGTTTTCACCATAATGGGTCCATCATTCACTCAAAATTATTCCTTGAATGAAGTCATGGACCTCGTTCAACTTCGTCACTTTCTGAAGATCGTCGAATGCCGCAGCTTTACGCGTGCGGCCGCGATGAGCAAGCTTTCTCAGCCTGCCTTAAGCCAGCAGATGGCCCGACTGGAAAAAGAGTTCGGCCAACCTTTGTTTGTTCGCCGAGGACGACAAATTGAATTGACGCCCTTTGGGCAAAAGTTGAGTAATCGTGCCGAACGCATTATCGCATTGGTCGATGATATCGAATCGCAAGTCAGATCAGATCAGAAAAACGCGCAACTCAAATTGGGTACAGTGCCCTCGATCGGACCTTATCTCGTTACAAAGATGTTGCAGTGGCTCCAGCAACAACATCCTCAGACGCGGGTCACATTACATGAACACGTCCTGGACCATGTGATGTGCTGCGTGGACTTGGGCAGAATTGATTTGGCAGTGGTCCCTCAACCGGCTGAACAGTTGCAAGATGTCCAACAAGAATTGCTGCTGGAAGAAGAAATGAAATTGGTGCTTCCCGCCAACCACCGCCTGGCAAAGAAACCATTGATTTCATTATCAGACCTGGAGGGAGAGTCATTGATCCTGTTGAACGAACCTTCGTCGCAAATGCAACAGTTGACGAATTTGTTGGTCGAAAAACAAATCAATGCCCCGGTGGTGACGACCGTGGACCAGTTTCTCACGTTGCAACATTTGGTGGTGTTGCGGCAAGGGATTTCCTTGCTTCCGCAAATGGCTATTCCGCAGCAACCGAAGCCCAATTTGTGCTATCGTAAGATTCATGGCACGCAATTAACGCGCTCCATCATGCTGTGTTGGAATCGGGAACTGTTTCGACACGAAACCTGGCAGCGCGTGGTCGAAGCATTTCGGCATTACGCGCAGTTCAAGTTGGATGCTGGGACAGAACCTGTCGATGCTGCGGAGGTTCCCACCGGTAACACTGGGTCTGTAGCAAAGCGCAAGACATGACGCGAGTGTGGTGGTGCGTGTTAGCCGCCTGGGTGGCATGTGCCGGAGGGGCTCTCTGGATTGATCGTGGACCCTCGCCACTCGACGAGCCGACTAATGATCGCTTAGCGGCATTGCGAATCATTGACACGGTTCGCCAAATTGCCGGTGACGGAATTCCAAGACCTGCCGGGAGCGAACATCATGCCGTGGTTCGCCAACGTCTGATCGACTTGATTGATTCGTTTGGTTTTGAAGTGGAAACGCATTCCACCAGGCATCACCGATACCGCAATCCCTTGCTGGGTGAAGTCGAATTGACCAACCTGATGTTTCGAGTGGAAGGCGTTCAACCCCGTGATGCACAAAAGGCGTTATTGCTGACCGCACATTATGACTCGTCGCCACAAGGTCCAGGCGCCGCGGATGATGCCCAGGGCGTCGCCATACTGCTGGAGGTAGCGCGACGACTTCGTGAAAGTCCGCCGTTACACACGGCCCTGTTCCTGATCACCGATGGCGAAGAGCTTGGTTTGTTAGGTGCCGATCGGTGGTTACTCGAGCATCCTTGGGCAAAGGAAATCGACATGGTGGTGAATGTCGAGGCGCGAGGTTCCGGCGGTCCGAGCTTGATGTTTCAAACCAGCACTCCCAACCGGCAGTTGATTCTACACTATGCGCGCCATGTCCGCCGCCCACGGACATCCTCATTGTTCGCCGACATTTATCGCATCCTGCCTAATGACACCGACCTATCAGTGTTTCTGTGGGAAGGAATAAAAGGATACAACTTCGCGTTTATCGGTAACGTGCGGAATTATCATACTCCCGATGACACGGTAGAAAACCTCAATCTATCGAGCTTGCAGCATCAAGCTGATAACGTGTGGCAGCTCACCCGAAGCCTGCTGGATGGCGATTGGCAATCGTTTGGCGCTCCCGCCGGGAATGTTGTCTATTTTGATCTGTTTTCATCTTGGGTTATCTGGTGGCCGGCGACCTGGTCGCTGCCTGTTGCTCTGTTGGCTACTTTGTTTTGGATTTTGGTGGCAGTGATCCCTGGGCAATTCGGGTTCCCCACCGACGGATGGAGTTCTCTGGCATCAGCATCGCTGGGCCTGATGGCCCTGCTTTTAACCTGGACAGTTTCGGCTGGTGGCCTGTGGTTATTGATGACCATCGTCCGCTTGGATACCCGTATGGCTCATCCCTGGCCTGATGGTTCGCTGCCGTTGATTGTCAGTTTTTGGCTCGCCGCCATTGGATTAGTGGTGAGCGCTGTTGAATTGGGTCAACGCTGGGTCACGCCGCAGCAGTGGATCATCTCGGTCGGCCTGCTGTGGGCAGTTCTGGCTATTGGAATATCCTGGCTGCTGGTCGGCGGGAGTTACCTGTGGCTGGTGCCCCTTGTGGCGGGATGTTTGACTACGGCCGCATGGCCGTCTCGCTGGGGGAATAAGACGATGTGGGTCGGTTCCATATTTGCGCTGACCGCAGGCCTGATGTGGTTGCCGATTGACGGCCTGATTTACGATGCCTTAGGTTTGAGAATTGCGTTGATCGGTGCCGTGAGGTGGACATTTTTGTCATTGGTGTTGGCTCCTTTGGCCAGTCAACTCACAGTGACGAGTCGGCGGATTGTTTTGGCGGTTCTCGGTGCTGGCTGGCTTGTAATGACGTTGGTCGCAATAGCCGCACAACAATTCTGATTGTAACCGTTCACGATATGTGGGGTGCGTGGAGCAAGTCGTTAGACAAAACATGGTCGCTTGGACGAATCGATCTGCGACGCTCACAGGGTTTCGATCTACAACAAGATGACTTGCGGAGCGCACCAGAACCAAACTTGGCCATCAATACCGTGAACGGTTACTTCTAATCGAACCCATCGGTTTGATCTGGTTGAACTTTGATCAGGCGAACCAGATTTGTTCTTGTTCGGTAGGGATGGCGCATACCTGGCGGGCTTCACGAATTTGTGGATGTTGCTCGATACGGCTCAAAGCCTCCGATGGTGCGGGCGAGTCCAGGTTGAGGACGCCGATGGACGTGCCTCCTGGCGCTCGACTCAGTCGACCGACAGCCATTTGGGCGATATTCACCTGATATTCAGCCAGAATTCCACCTACAAAACCAATGATCCCCGGCACGTCTTGATGGGAGAAGATCAACAAATGACCGTCCAAAAAGGCTTCCAATTGAAATCTCTCCAGCCGAATCAACCGGGGCATGTGTTTGCCGAACACCGTACCTGCGGCGCTGCGGTCGATCCCTGCGCCAGAGACGCGGCAAGCAATCACGCTGCTGAACGTTCCGTGTTCCGGGTTCGACTGTCGGTTGATTTCGATGCCGCGCTCCTGGCAAATCGCTTCCGCATTGATCCAATTGGCCTGATGGGTCACATTCGACAGCAAACCAGCGCAGAACGCCGATGTGATCAACCGCGAATCTTCGCCGGCAATTTCGCCCTCTAAACCGACATGGCAACTCGAAATCGCACCTCCATGCCATTGGGCAAGGAGCGCGCCCAGGCGATGGGCGACTTTGAGATAACCTTTCAGGCGATTTAGTGTCTGCACATCAACGGGGGCAGCATTCACCGCATGCCGTATCTCACCTTTGGTCAGAAACCGCAGCAGCAACTCGACGGCTTCCAAGGCAACTTGACGCTGCGCTTCGTCCGTGCTGGCGCCAAGGTGCGGCGTACAAAGCACTCCCGGCAGACCAAATAGCGGACTCTCCGTACAGGGCTCGTGAGCAAATACATCCAAAGCGATGCCGGCAATGGTCCCCGATGTCAGTCCCTCGACCAAGGCCGTTTCATCGAAGATTCCACCTCGCGCGCAATTAATTAAACGAACGCCCGGTTTGAGCTTCGTCAACGTCTGGGAATTGATCAGATTCTGCGTTTCGGCAGTCAACGGTGTATGAACCGTCAAGAAATCAACTTCAGGAAACAGTTCATCCAAAGAATGCCGAACGTCGAGGCCCAGTTGAGCCGCCTTGTCACGCGACAAGAAGGGGTCATATCCGATGACCTGCATCTCAAACGCCCGGGCGCGGCTGGCCACGGCCTGGCCGATGCGCCCCAGCCCAATGACTCCCAAGGTTTTTCCCTTAAGCTCGGTCCCTTGAAAGCTTTTTCGATCCCAGACACCAGCCATCAGCTTTGCGTGGGCCGGCGCTACGTTGCGCGCCAAACTCAGCATCATCGCCAGCGTGTGTTCCGCCGTGCTGATGGTATTGCCAGCAGGCGTATTCATCACAATGATGCCTTGCCGCGTGGCCGCCTCCTTGTCGATGTTGTCTGTGCCGACCCCCGCGCGGACGATCGCCCGCAAGCGCTCGTTCCCGGCGAGCACTTCAGACGTGATTTTTACACCGCTCCTGCAAATGGCTCCGTCAAACTGCGCCAAGGTCTCACGGAGCGCTTCCCCCTTTAATCCGACACGGACTTCGAATCCAATACCAGCCTCCCGGCGGAGTAACTCCAGACCTTCGGGAGACAAATCATCTAAGACAACTATCTGGGGCATCATGATTTGCTGGATTAAGCAAGTTTTCGGAACTGCGGCCTGTCATCCGTTTTGTTGCGCAAAATCGCGAATGAACTGGGCCAATGTCTCGACGCCTTCGTATGGCATCGCATTGTAGATCGAGGCCCGCATACCGCCCAATGACCGATGGCCCTTCAGATCGCTCAAACGGTGCTGTTTCGCGGCAGCGACAAACTGTTGGTCTTGCTGAGGTGACGCTGTACGAAACACGACGTTCATCAACGAGCGATGAGCCGGCTCAACGTGGGGAACATAAAAACCACGGTGAGCATCCAATGCGCGATACAATAGATCGGCTTTTTCTCGATTGATCGCCGCCATCCGTTCGAGCCCGCCGATTTCGTC
>DAOLCX010000196.1:0-5847 GCA_035327685.1 Pirellulaceae bacterium
CGCAGACTGGTGAAACGAGGACGCCTGAGTGGGTCGCCGATCTCGATGTATCCAACGCAGAACATCGAGATGGCTGGATGCTTGTACCTCAGTCCAGCTCGTATTGCTGGCTCGACCCCACGACAGGACACCTCATGCCTCTTTCCCATCCGCCAGGATTTAACCTGGACCGCCTGGTTTGTCAGAATGACGACCTGGCCATTTTTACCGGAACGCGCGTCGTTGACGAAGGCGAACAAAGCTCGCCCAAACGACGGTGTTACGTCAAGACGCGGATGGATCATCGGACATTAGTAGTCCTCGATGCGATCGACGTGGATTCACCCTTTCCATTGGCCTTTTCCGCCGATGGCGAGTTTATATTTCACAAACGATATCTCAATTATGAAGAGCGGGAGTTTCGCGGGAAAATTCAGATAGTTGCCGATCGGAGTTCGACGGAAGAAATCTCGATCTCGACCTGGAAAAATATTCGGGATCAAAACAGCGACGTTTTGTATCAGACAAGTAGCCAGCGATTGAGTGGCCTCCGATCTCAATGGCATTCACTTTTTCCGGTGGCCATGTGGGTCGATGACTATCAGGGTGTCATCCAGTTTTTCAATGCGGAGAACTGTTCGCTCACCACAATTCCAGACGCCAATGGCCACATCATCGATGCCCCCTTTGGTTGGTTGATTAGCAACCGAAATTCGCTTATAGCGCTCAACCCATCCGGCGAACTCATAGGGAAGCTCTTTTTTGATCGCGAATTGGTTGACGAGGCTCCAGCTCATCCGCGATGGGTCTTTGCCGACGGTTCTGTCTGCCAGGATGAGCACTTTGAAAAACTCATCATGACCTATGTCCGCGACCATCGTGTCATGACGATGACCTTGGAGGATTATTTGCAGCAACACCCGCAACCCTGGCCCCGCAACCTTCAGAATTTCCTTAAACAATAAATGCCGACTTCGGAGCGCGCAACAAAAGCTTCGGGAATAGGGTGGCACCGGCAGAAATTCGGTGGCTCAGCAGTCACCGAAATTAACGGTGCGAGGCCGAAAGTCAGCCAGTTTGAGGTGTCGATCAACCGCAATAGATTTTCACGCTTCCCTGTTGCCTCAGCCCACTTTATTTTGGCAGTTCGGGTAAAAACCTATGATCCACACCGCTCATCCCCGCAACACTCGCGTTCTGTAGGCCCGTTGAATGGGGCGGTTGGCTTGCCGATTCCCACCGGCACGAATAGAACACCGTCAAGATGGCAATCTGTGGGCTGGGTGATTTTGGCAATGGAATATTGTTGGAGCCTGTCGCAAAACCGGGGCTCCCACGTTGGCCAAGGGTTCACTCGCTTGGGCTTCGGGCTTGTAATTTAGGTTCTGGGATAGGCGCTTAAAACCATGGTATGCACAACGGACTTGTCTCTTCGGACGGTTGTCCCGTAACATGCCTCATCTCGTATGGCTGGGTCAATATGGACTGAAGTTTTTACGAGCTACCATTTCAAACCGTTGGCCAAATGGAGGGCAAACTCCTGATGAGACATGATGCACAGGTATCGGCTTCATTGTTGTTACGCTGGTTGACTTTCACTTTTACGTTGGGGTTCGGCATCCTTGCCCACGGCCAGGACCAACCGGCGGACAAATATGTGACTGTTACGGATATCGCTTACCGCAGCGGCGCAGGAATGAGTGAGGGAATGCGCGAGAGGTGCAAGCTCGATATTTACTACCCCGAACATGGCACACGGGTTCCGGCGATTGTCTGGTTTCACGGTGGTGGCCTGACATCCGGTCAGAAACAGGTCCCACCTGAACTGAAAAGCGCGGGTGTGATTGTGATCGCTCCCAACTATCGATTAAGCCCAGATGTTCGGGCTCCAGAATACATTGAAGATGCAGCCGCTGCTGTCGCCTGGGCATTTGCCAATGTCGAACGGTATGGTGGCTCCAACCAATTGATCTTTGTGTCAGGGCATTCAGCAGGAGGCTATTTGACGGCGATGATCGGATTAGACAAACGTTGGTTGACGACACACCAGATTGATGCTGACGTTATCGCCGGACTGGTCCCGATTAGCGGGCAAGCGATTACGCATTTTACGGTTCGTGCGGAACGCGGCATTCCCGAATTACAGCCGATCATTGACGATCTGGCCCCGTTGTATCACATCCGCAAACAGTCGCCTCCTTTTTTGATTATCACGGGCGACCGCGACCGGGAGCTGCTGGGACGTTATGAGGAAGCCGCCTACTTTTGGCGGATGTTGAAGGAAGCTGGACATCCGCATGTCGAACTTTTGGAACTTGAAGGATTTGATCATGGCGGGATGCTGGCACCGGCATTACCGCGACTACTCGCCTTTGTACGGGACCGTGCCCACCACATCAATAGTCGTTGACTCGACTGGTGTCTAATCTGGTATCGTCGAAAAATGCCGGGAGTCGATTTCAGGCCCAGAGCGCAACATAGACCCACGATTGCAAGTTGCGGGACCTGAAATAGACGACTGCTCCCGCCTTACATGCGGGACCTCAAACCGATGTGGCGCTGTCCAGGATCACTCACTCCGAGACAATCTTCTTCGCACTCTCGCAAAACATCGACCCGTGTGCCGGGTTTCGCGGGACCAGGGAGTATCAAGAGGCGCGGGTGACACACTGGCTTTTTGTGCGAGCTAGGGTGATAATCCTTGCAGGCGGTTTTGGGGCGATTTCACAGGGAGACATCCATCATGACTCAATCGATCAATTCCAGACGGCGTTTTCTGACTTGGGGAGGGGCCAGCCTGGGTGTCGTGGCCGTCGGTTTCTCCGGTCGCTGGGCGTGGGGCGAGCACGTGTTGACTGCTCGCGAGTTTCAAGACCAATTGGTGCGCACGCCGGCGCAAACTGAAGGGCCTTTTTATCCCAATCGTTTGCCGCTGGACACCGACAACGATTTGATCATCATCAATGAGAATCTGACACCAGCCGTGGGTGAAATCACGCACCTGACGGGACGGGTGTTTGACGCGAATGGTAAGCCGGTGCGCAATGCCCAAGTGGAGATCTGGCAGGTCGATCATCGGGGTGCATACTTGCACCATGGCAGCGCGAACCATGCGCAGCGCGACACGAACTTTCAGGGCTTTGGCCGCTGCCTGACGACCGCCCAAGGCGATTACTATTTTCGAACTATCAAACCAGTTCCCTATCCGGGTCGAACGCCGCATATTCACTTCAAAATCCGGCGAGGCAACCAGACCTTGTTGATCACACAGTGCTACGTTAAGGGTCACGAGTTGAACGCGCGCGATGGCGTACTCAACAGCATTCGCGATCCGCAAACTCGGGATTCCGTGATCGTCGATTTCGCAGCACTCCCTGATTCCAAAATCGGCGAACTGGCGGCCAAGTTTGATATCGTGTTGGGTGTCACTCCTTCCGATTAGTGCATGCGTGGTTTGAGACGACATTTTGTCCGCTGTTTCATTGCCGGGATCGTAGCTCTCTTGCCGATCGCCGGTTTGACCTTGACGATTGTCTATTTTGAAGGGCTGATTGCCGGTTCGTGGCTCAAGTCTCAGGGCTTTTATTTTTTTGGGCTGGGATTGTTGATTTTGGTGATCCTGGTCTATTTGGTCGGCCTGATCGTTTCAACGGTGGTCGGACGGTGGTTATGGCGCCGTGTGGATGGATTGCTGGACCAACTTCCCGTTTTGGGGAATTTGTATCAAACACTCAAGCAACTTCTCGGTTATGGAGCGGGCCCTAACGCTCTGTTTCGCCGCGCCGTTTGGATCGCCACGGAAGATGTCGATGTCTGGGAGTTGGGGTTGGTGACTCGTGAACAATGCCCTGAGGCAGAAGGGCGGATCACCGTGTTCGTTCCTCATGCACCGAATCCAACGACCGGCCGATTGGTGCTGGTCGAGACTCATCGCGTGCGCACCTGCGCGTTGACCGTTGGTCAGGCAATGCAGACCTTGGTCTCGATTGGCGCGATCTCAGACCCTTCTCCGGCGGGTGAACAGCAGGCCGTCGATTAGCGTCGCAGATTGATATAGTACAAATCCGTAGCCACTTGGAACGCTTCACTGGCCAACTCGGTGGGCATCGACTGCCACTCCGTTGTGGCTTGAACCGTGGTCCATTGGTGCGGGTCGCCGATTCGTACAGGCATGTTGAAATCGGCTTCATCGCATTGCCACCGATACCAGACTTTCCCTGGCTCGCGGTGAAAATCGAGTTCCAATGTCGGCAACTCGGTCCGCCACAGGTATTGCTTGAACACAGGCGTCAGATCGCGCTCGAATCGCTGATTGAACAGCTCAATCAAATCCTCCGTCAGGATATTCTTGTATTTAAATGTGTCGTAGGTCTCGCGGACCAGAGCCCACCAACGTTCGTCGTCGTCCATCACGTTTCGCAACGTGTGCAAGAACAGGCAGCCCTTGAAATACATATCTTGCGAAGGAGTGCGGTGTCGCCCTCGCTCAGTAATGATGGAGGTGCGATTCTGGACTTTGCTTTTGTAGCCGTTGGTGTAGCGCAGCGCGTCGTCATACCCGAACACGTGTTCCACGTACATGCACTCCAGATAAGTCGTCCAACCTTCCTGAATCCACATATCCGAGACATCGGCGGCGCTGACGGCATTGCCAAACCATTCGTGACCCGTTTCGTGAATGATGATGAAATCGAACTTCATGCTCACACCGACACCCGTCCAATCGCGATTGTGGTATCCGTTGGCAAATCCGTTTCCATAGGTCACGGCGCTCTGATGTTCCATCCCCGAATAGGGAACTTGTATCAACTTGTAACCATCCTGTTCAAACGGATACTCGCCAAAGTAGTGCATGAAAGCTTCCAGCATCGGGCGGACCTGAACGAATTGGCGGCGGGCCTTGTCGATGTCTTCCGGCAAGACATAGTAGTCCAGGGTCAGATCGCCCAATGTCTCGCCGAAGTGTTCATACGTGCCGACATTGATCGATACGTTGTAGGAGTTGATCGGGTAGTGCACACGGTAGTTCCAGCGCGTGTAACCATCCTCCAATTCGTCTGTTCCCTGGAAACGGCCATTGGAGACATTGGTGAGTCCCGCTGGGACCGCCACGCTGATGTCCATCCCTTCATCGGGCTCATCGCGCCACTGGTCTTTGCTGGGCCACCAGATGCTGGAGCCCTCCCCTTCACAAGCCGAATAGACCCACGGTCGCCCGGCAGGATCGGTGCCGAAAGTGATCCCACCAAAACGACCTGTCGAGCGCGGCTGTCCCGAGTAATAAAAGTCGATCGTATGTTCTTCGCCGGCTCGCAAGACTTCCGGGAAATCGATAAACACCGCATTTCCCTCACGGGTGTAATCCAATAAGGCGCCGCCGAATACAATTTGATCCACATTCAGATTGGCGTACAAATCGAGTTGAATGCGCTGATCGTCTTCCAACATGCGAAAACGGACGGACGTCTTGCCTTGTATCGATTTGTCATCGGGATAGACTCGAATATCGAGGTGGTAATAGCGCAGATCGTTATTGGCGCGGAAGCGACCATACTCGCCACGGAGGATTTCGGTGCGCTGTCGATCAGGACGCTGGGCGACGGTCACACTGTCGAAATTGACGGCGACAAAGGCCAGCAGCGATAACAACCCATACAGACGTGGATTCAACACACTAGGGCTCCTTGTCTCGAACCATGCGAACGCCCCGGAAATTCAAGGTGACCTCCGCCTGTTCCACGCCGGAATCCGTGTACATCACGCTCAACTCGCGCGCCGGCCCATTGAAGATCGCACAGCCGCCATTGGGTTCCCAAAACAGTTTCTCTTCAACCCAGTTCTGTTGGTCGTCGCGAAGCGGACCAAGCC
>DAOLCX010000197.1:0-5767 GCA_035327685.1 Pirellulaceae bacterium
CAATCGTCAAACCGCCCAACCAGGTCCAGGTATTGCCGGATCACCGCTGTAGCGATCGTTACTGACATGTGAAAGCCCATCATTCAGACCACACCCTCACACCGACGAGAATCAGGCGGTGGTCGCTCGTCCTTTCTCTCCCCTGGAAGTTCGCCGTCGCGTTCCCAACAAAACAGGTGACCTCCCAGTTCTTGTCTGTCGCTACACCAACGATCAATGCAAAGCTTGCGAATTTGAATTGAGGTAGCGTTGAGACGCATGCGCGAAACAGCACGGAGTGATGGAACAGCTTGAATGTTGAGTATTCAAGTCCATCAATCTGAACCAGATCGTCTGTCACATGCGTCGGAAGTTTTCCTCGCTCAAACCATTCGTTGGCAAAGTAAGTTTCGAGCTTGATAGACAGTTGCTCGCATTCAGCGCAAAACAATTACTCGCGGAAGCCTTTATGGATGTAGCCGTGCGAGTCCGCGACAATGGAGTACTTCATCGCACGGTGTTTCTCATCGTAAACCGGCTTGAAGCAAAGCTCCGGTATGACGTGCGAGTTGCGCAGAGGAGCGGTGTTTTTGCGAAGGCGACACGTCATCTTCAATTACTTTCAGTATCGACGACCTTCATGAGACGCCATCGCGTCGCCGGCTTCGGCCATTCACAGCCATTCGCCGAAACGCCGAACGTACCAGAGTTTCACGAGTTGAATGGATACACAATAGGCGATGAGCGTCGCCGCCAGCCAAGGGAAATAACTCATGGGCAATGGCGCCAATCCGACCGTTTCGCCCAGCCAGGTAAACGGCAACATGATTCCCGCCACCATGACGCAAATCGTCAACGTCCATAAAGGGGGCGCCGCGACGCTTTGCAGGAACGGAATCTTGGTCGTGCGGATCATGTGAATAATCAAGGTTTGAGACAGCAAGCCTTCGACAAACCAACCGGAGTGGAACAGCGATTGCATGGCGACGGTGTTGGCGCCAAACAGATGGAACAACAGCAAGAACGTCGTGATGTCGAAGATTGAACTGATCGGCCCTACGATGACCATGAACCGCGCCAAATCGTTGATCTGCCATTTGCGCGGCGTTCTCAAGTACTCCTTGTCCATCCGGTCAAATGGTATGCCAATCTGCGAGATGTCGTACAGCAAGTTCTGGATCAACAGATGGATCGCCAACATCGGCAAGAATGGCAGCCAAATGCTGGCGACCAGCACGCTGAATACGTTTCCGAAATTGGAACTGGCCGCCATCTTGATGTATTTGATCGTGTTCCCGTATGTGCGACGCCCCAGCTCGACTCCTTCCTCCAACACCATCAGGCTTTTTTCCAGCAAGATGATGTCGGCCGATTCCTTGGCGATATCGGCGGCCGAATCGACGGAAACGCTGGCATCGGCGGCCCGCAGAGCCGGCGCATCGTTGATGCCGTCCCCCAGGAAACCGACGGTATGGCCTCGCCGTTTGAGCGCGGCGATGATTCGCGCCTTCTGTAACGGATTGAGCTTGGCAAACAGCACGGTGCCTTCAGCAGCCGTGGACAGTTCTTCGTCCCCCAACGCGTCGATTTGACCGCCGAGCATCATTTGGCTCCCGTTCAAACCAACATCGCGGCAGACTTTGCGCGCCACCAGCTCGTTGTCTCCCGTCAAAATCTTGACCGAAACACCCAACTCGGCCAGTGCCTTCAAGGCTGGCGCGGCCGATTCCTTGGGGGGATCGAGAAACGCGATGAAACCAATCAAAACCAATTGCGACTCGTCGGCCACCGCGTACTGCTTTTGCGGTTGGCTGGAGACATCTTTCATGGCTACTGCGATCACGCGCAACCCGTCGTCATTCAGATTGGTCCGCATTTGCACCAAACCTGCTCGGATCGAATCGGTAATCGGTACTACTTGCTCATCAATTTCCACTTGCTCGCACACTGCGAGCATTTCTTCGACGGCTCCTTTACAAATCAACAGATCGCGGCCGCTGAATACCTGGTGCACGACCACCGACATGCGCCGGCGCTGAAAATCGAAAGGCACTTCGTCGTATTTGATGTAGCGGCGAGTCAGTTCTCGGCTGTCTGCCATGTCTTCATGATTCAACACTGCTTCATCCAACAGGCTCTTCAGCCCCGTTTGGAAGTAGCTGTTGAGATACGCCAACTCCAGCACATGTTCGCTTTCTTTGCCGTTGGCGTCGAGATGTTGTATCAATACGACCTTGTCTTGAGTGAGCGTCCCCGTTTTATCGGTACAGAGGATATCCATGGCGCCGAGATTCTGAATCGCCGGGAGTTTTTTGACGATCACTTTGCGGCCGGACATTGCCAGGGCGCCGCGGGCCAGGTTCGCCGTCACGATCATGGGCATCATTTCGGGAGTCAAGCCAACCGCCACCGCCACGCCAAACAGAAATGCTTCTCCCCAATTTCCTTTCGTTATTCCATTGATCAGAAAAATGACTGGTACCATCACCAGCATGAATCGAATCAACAACCAACTGACGCCGCGGACGCCGCGATCGAAGGCTGTTTCCGGGCGGCTGCCCGCCACATGCCGAGCCACCGAACCCAAATACGTCCTGTCTCCCGTGGCGACAATTACGGCGCGGGCCGAACCGCTGACGACGGTCGTCCCCATAAAACAAAGGGCCCCCAAGTCCAATGGCGTCGCGCCTTGCGCAATCCTCTGCTGCGCGCTAGCCACGGCCTCGGCATATTTTTCGACGGGAACCGACTCGCCCGTCAGCGTCGATTGGCTGACAAACAAATCCTTTGCCGACAAGATTCTGGCATCCGCCGGAACCAGGTCTCCAGCCGACAACTTGATCACGTCGCCGACGACCAGGTTCTTAAATGGAACCTCCGTCCCCTGCAGCTTTTCGTGATGGCGCGTCAAGTTGTTTTGATTGGCGTCGTCCCCTCCGATTTCATCGGCCAATTCCGGCCGGATGACCGTGGCCGTGTTGTGAACCAACTCGCGCAGTTTCTGCGCGGCCAGACCAGAATGGTATTCCTGCCAGAATCGCAGCACGCCGCTCAATAACACCATGACCGAAATGATGACGGAAGCCACGTGATCGCCGGTAAACCAGGCTACGACCGCCAATGTGATCAGCAGGTAGTTGAATGAAACGTGAAATGCCAAGGCCAACTGAACTGGCCAACTAAGCGGTTTCTCGGCTGCGATCTGGTTGAGGCCAAACCTTTCCAGCCGCGCTGTCGATTCTGCGCTGCTGATGCCAACCGGCGTCGATGTCAGTGCCGCGAGGACTTCCGCGGGTTCTTGCAAAGCGCAGACGACGCGCCGCTCGGCTGAATCGCGTTGCGATCGCCCCCCATTTTGCTCGGTGTTGAATTTGTCCTTCGCCATCACACTTGCCCGAGCACGCATCGCGCAATCCTCGAATGGTACATTGTGACCAGTGAATTGTCACCCTGCAATGGTCATTCAGTTGGAACGCAGGCACGATCCTCGCGGCAGAAATAACTCGCCGACCTTGCGGCCCATGTCGGGCTCATACGTCAGGCGGGCCAGACTGAAAGCGAGTTTGCCGCGAGGCGGGCAGCGCTCTGGGGTGGGGTTTCAGGATTGGCGTTTTCGGCGTTGGTATTGAGCATCGCGGCGATTCCAGAGTGGCGCAGCCAGTTGTTTCCCGGATGGTTTGAGGCTTCGCCGATTGTGGCGTCGCCGGTCAACTTGGGTAAGATGACAGTGGGTACCGAGCGCGAGGGGACGGTTCGCCTGGTGAATCATTTGGCTGTTCCGGTGCGGCTGATTGGGAGCAGCCGATCATGCACCTGTGTTTCGCTGGTCGACGACCGCGCCGAGATACCCGCTCATGGCAGTTTGGAAATTGCGATCAAAGCCCGACCGACAAAACCGGGCTTTTTTCATCAGCGTTTGGTGTTTTTTGTGGACTGCCGCGGATTTACCCGAGTGGTCTCCGATTTTATAGGTTTTGTTGACGTTGGAGATTGACGATGATTCTTGAGTTTCTCAGTAGCTTTTTGCGGACAATGGGTGGCATAGCGATTGCAATCGCCATTTTAGGATTTGTTGGAACCTCCAATGGTGACGATCCAGATCCATTGCCGGCCGAGTACTGCCCAGAAAACACTGCTGGTGACGACTGCAAAAGGGCCGGGCAGGCGTGCAATTCTGGGCACGGTCCGAGCACATGTACTTGGGAACCTACAAATTATTGGTGTTGCTGTCCCTATGACTCAGGAGGGCCAAGTAAATGCGACGATTAGACGGAATGGGTAACTCATTCTTCGGAATTTGCTTTGACTGTTCGTCGTGTCCCATTGCGGCCGCAATGGGACGCAGAACAATTCCGAGTCGCCCACTTGGTGAGCCTTTACTTCGTGCGGTGGTTCTTGATCATTCCGTGTGCTCCGTTAGAAGCAGGTTTTATCAGCCACGTCTGGGAGGATGACTCGGATGACGTTCGGTTGTCTTTTCCGTTTGGTTAGCATTCTTTCCTGCAGCATTGGATTGCTGGTGGGGTGTCACGGTCGGCCCGATCAGTCTATTCGCAACGCATTTAATAGGTTTTACTCGGCGCATACGACTCAATTGATTGCTGATTATGACCAACTTTACATCACCTGTATTGCTAAATCTCCGACGTCGCGATTTGCCACCATTTGCCGGGGCGAAAGTTCTCATGCTCATACAGCCATTGAGATTTGGCACTACCCCGTAGCACAAGATCCGAAGGGCTATATGGACTTGGCCCAGTTGCTCAATGAATCTCTTGCGCACGAAACCGATGAGCCAAGGAGCACCTTGTACCGAAACGACCGGTATGCGTTCTCGCTAAGTTCCAGCAACCGACTTTCGTCTGTCCGCATGGCAATTCCCGGGAAAATTAAGCCGCACTTGGATCATGCCATGTTCCCGATTGCTAGTGTTTCACTTGGGATTCGGTTCTGTGATTTAGTACACTTCAACGATGCTACATTCAGCTACTTTGGTGAATCACAGTCGTTGCATTTTCCTGAGTGTTACGAACTGAGACTTGACTTTTTATCAGAATTTGATGGGAAGGTCCGATCAGGTGTCGTTCAGTATTTCTTTGACAAGAGCACAGCCCTTGCCGTTGGTCATATTTCTAGCGAAATGGGACAGCCGCCTCATCTTTTGCAACGATGTTCGATTGTCAACAACGACTTAAAGCGCAGAACGCTTTTCATCGAGTCCTTTCAGCTAATAGATGGCCGTCAAGAGGTACGTGAGCAGATGCTTTTTAACTGTGAACAACGCGCACCACAAATCATTGAACGGACGTTGTTGTCTTGGCACGGGATCCCGGAACCAGTTGTTGCCTCCAACAGTGCGGCGACGCCCTGGGCCCTGATATTTTGGGGGCTTTTTGGGGTCTGTTGTTTACTGGTTGGCGGATTCATCCGAAGCTGTTGTTTTCGTTACAAATAGTCATGCGAGTCGGGTCAAATAACACGATAAATGATAAATCGCCAGTACAGAAATCGCCGATGCAGATTCGACGCGCCTTCACTCTCATCGAACTCCTGGTGGTGATAGCCATCATTGGCATTTTGGTCGGCATCACGCTCCCCGCCGTGCAGATGGTGCGCGAGGCGGCGCGGCGGACGGAGTGTAGCGACCACCTCAAACAGATCGGCACGGCATTGGCCAACTACGAATCGAGTCACCGAAGACTCCCTCCTGGTATCACCAGTTCGACGGCCAAGCCCTACGCCTACATGACGTGGCTCACCCGGATTCTCCCCTACATCGAACAACAAA
>DAOLCX010000198.1:0-5752 GCA_035327685.1 Pirellulaceae bacterium
AATCCGACCGCCTCGATGAGCGATGGCGTGTCGCGCAGCGAGACGGTGTTTGTTCAAGGCCTGCCGGTCGAGCAGCGTTTGTTGTCCATGGGCGAATCAAGTGGATCCTTTCAACTCCTGGCGGTGAGCCGCGGTGAGTTTGATGCAAGTGGACGCATGGTAGTTCATCGATGGTTTAACAGCGAGTTTCAATTGGAGTGGCTGGAGTCCACTGAGTACCAAGGCGACCTCATCAGCCGCAAAACGACATGGAAAGACAACGAGCGGACTCAATTGTTTCAATTGGAAGAGTTTCAATACGATGATCGTCAACTTCAAATCGCACATCGCGTTGGCGGCGAAACTGGAGAGTGGATCGAGGAGCAACGCTTTGGTTACGACGCCATCCGGCGCGTCGTTGTGCAGGAATGGTGGAATCTGCTTTTGGACCCTCCGATACCAGCGCGCGTCGGCCCGCACAAGTGTTCGCGGACCCAGACCAGCTACCACCACAACGGTTTTCCCAAACGGATGTTCTATACTGGTTTCGATGACCACACCCCGTATTCCGCGTTCATCGAGCATTACAATGACCAAGGTCAACTTATCGAACAGTTGTGGCAATCAGAACAAGGAGATCCAACGAACGGCCCGCACGGCTATGCGCAATGTTCCATCCAGGTTGACGACTGGGGTCGCCCATTAGAAGTGGGTTTCCGCGATGCCAACGGCCAGGTTGTTGCAACGGCCGTCGTCGTGCAAATGTCCAAGCTACATGCCGACTCTCGATCCATCGGCCTGGCCGCAAATGACATCGTCCTCAAATTAGATGATGGTCCGATCACGAGTTCCTTCCAGCTTCAGTTTGAGCTGAAAAGTAGCCAACCGCGGAATCAAGTCTCGTTGGTGATCAATCGTCAAGGAGATGAAATGACGGTAGAAGTCGCATCCGGTGACTTACAACGAATCACATTTGTCGATCAGGCTATTCCATGGCCCACGAACTCCGGAAACTAACCTGATCGCGAGCCAATGTCCAAAGTAACCGTTCACGGCCCGATCGCAATCTTGCAACAAACTTCAAATAAGCCGCAGGACATTAGCCCTGGTTCGGGCGTTCAGATGTGCAAAAATCAGGACCAACGCCCTGCGGCCGATCGGGCCGTGAACGGTTACTGTCCATGAACCAACTGTTCCAACTGCATTGGAGCCGGGAACCCAAGTGATATCATGCGCATGGTTAGTCAGGTGCCCCGCCATCACTAATCCATCACTAATCAAGGCCGTTGCAACGGACCAAGCTGATCCGACTGCAAAAGACTCGCGGATGCCAAATCCAAAAAAACAACGACGTTTTCGTGAACCTGCAAAATAGACGCTGGCGTGAGCGGAGATACGGGACCCCGCAATGCGGCGGCGACAGCCGCGGCCTTGCGCTCTTCGGGTACCGAACAAATCACATTTCGGGCCTTCATGATTTGATGAATGGACATCGTGATCGCATTTTGAGGAACATCCTCCAGTGCTCTGAACCATCCCTCTCCGACCTGCTGACGGCGGCAGGCATCATCCAATCGCACTGCGATATACGGCTCCGTCGTTGTAAAATCGGCAGGTGGATCGTTGAACGCCAAATGACCATTCTCGCCCATCCCCACGAGCGCCACATCGATGGGGGCCGTGTGGACCAGTGCCGCCAGCCGTTGACATTCCATCCTCGCATCAGAGGCCAAGCCATCGATGAAATGAAATTCGCCGATCGGGACACGAGCCAACACCCGGTCTCGCAAGAATCGCTGGAACGAAGCAGGATGCGTCGGCTCAACGGCCAGGTACTCGTCCAGATGAAACGCCACGACCCGCTGCCACTCAATATCCAGACCATGGCACAACTCGTCGAGCAGTTCAAACTGCGATGTGCCAGTCGCGAATACCACACGGCATCGGGCTTGCCGCTGCAAGGTATCAGTGATTACCTGCTTCGCGTAGGCAGCCGCCTGTTGCCCAAGTTCTCGCGGGGATTGTGCAATGGTAATCTTCACATGTTCTACCAGACTTGCCTTGGGTTCGCCATGCTTTCGATTGTAAAACAGGTTCACCGACCGGTCGATGTCCGAGCGGATGTTTTTGTGAATCTGGAGAGTTTATGATCTGCCGTTGGTTTAGAGCCTGACGGGGCAATTGGCCTGCACCGTGAGAGGAGCATTGCGACCTGGTCGGGAGTCATTTTCAGTTCAGGAATGTTCCACCTATCTGTAGGGGCAGGCTACGCTCAGCAGTGATGGCAGATTCCCAACACCCTCCGAGAATCGTATATGGCGGTGGGTAGTAATTGGCTGCTGGTGTTGGTCTAATCACTTGCAGCGACCTCACGCCGGACGACGGATGTGGATTGAGCGATCAAACCGGTGAGTCGCTGCAAACATCTCAACGCAAAGGAGACCAAAATGGACTGGCTGTGGTTTATATTGATTGGCGGAATCGCGGGTTGGTTGGCAGGCCTGATCATGAAGGGCCGCGGGTTTGGTATTCTCGGAAATATCATCGTCGGTGTCATTGGCGCTCTAGTTGGTGGATTTCTATTGAAATTCCTGAGCGTGCTGATCCACGATGGGCTGTTGGGGACATTGATCACGGCGACACTAGGCGCCATCGTCCTGCTATTTGCCATCAGCCTGATCAAACGCGCTTGATCTTGTCATGCGCTGCAGCGGCATCGGTACGCAGAGGTTGATGATTCGTTCTCCAGGATTTCGGAGATGACATAACTCGATATATTAAACAGATTGCCGTTTTGCACTATTATTCAACAACTTGGCATGCGCCATCCGACTGGCAGACAAATCCTCTCAACCTGGCTCTTGAAAACCAAAAAATCGGCAGCCAGATGCAAATATCAGGCCAAAACTTGAACTACTTGGCAAAACAAGAATGGGCTACGTATGGGTTCGCCCAAGGAATATGAGGCGATTCCACTTGGCGGCCTGTTGAAAATGTGGTCAGACACTTTCCAAACGCATCGAATCGCCTACGGAAAACCCTGTTAATAGAGCGTCTGCCCCCTCTTTCAATGGGAAGTCAGGCCATGCCTTTGGGCTTCTTGTTTCCGGGTATTGGAATTTCAATACAATTCTTGCCATCGGGGCTGTCAATACACAATACTTGTACCGCCAGATTCACCGTGTTAGGATCGTATTGAGTGTGCGGGCGCTATGGCCGACTTCCTAGCGCCAATATTAGGTTTCGTGGTTTCACAACAGGTGATTTACAATGGTCAGAAATCTTTTGTTGTTTTTGTTAGGACTCTTTCTTTGCAGTTCCGCGCATGGACAGAATGTTGCTTACGTCAGCGGTACAGGCGGCGAGCCCTGGGGCATGCCGGGAAACCTCAATACACTCGATGATGTATTTGGGATTGGCAACTGGGATCGCCTGGATTTTCCGACAGCCGTCGGCGGTGGTTTGTTTGGTTACAGCACCATTTTCATCGATGGTGGAAACGGGTCGGACACCGAATTCGTAAGTTTTGTGGAGAACAATCGAGCGAGCTTGGAGAATTGGGTCAGCGGCGGTGGAAGATTACTCATCAACGCTGCTCGTTGGGGTGCTGCACCCAACCTGCTTGACCTGGGTTTTGGTATTACGCTGGATTCTAATGGCGCTGCTGCAACCGGAGTAGCGGCCAACGGCGCGCATGCAATTTATAATGGGCCCTGGGGCGCTACGGGCGTGAACTTCGACGGTGATTTCTTGTCACATGACCGAGTGTTTGGTGCCGGGTTGATTCCGTTGATGTATGGGGACAACGATCCGGGCAGGGTGATTTTGGGTGAGAAGGCATACGGCAGCGGCTGGGTTGTTGCAGGTGGCCTCACACTGCCGTTTTTTGGCGAACACATTTTTTGGTCTGCCAATAGCGGCGATTTCCACCGGAATCTGTTCTATTATGTACATAATGTGCAAGCGATTCCCGAGCCAGCTTCTTTCTTCATATTGTTGATGGGTGCTGGCGCGATGGCCATCGCGCGACGTCGTTGTGGTTGAGAATCCGTGACGGTCATTTATTTGGGTTTGAGTTAGAGCTGGAGCCTGGTTCGGCGCCATTGGCTGAGATGCATTTCATGCAGGTGTAGCCAACGCCGCAACCAGGCGCAAAGCTTCATACGACGTTCCAACCCGCCCAAAATTTCCCGCCTGAAACGTAAACCTGCCTTCAGGACCTGGCAGGACCGCAACGTCCTATGAGTTTTTATGGAGATGGACTCTCACCCCTGGGCATTAAAACGGCATGTGTCCAACAAAAACTGGAATTGCGGCCAAGGGTCGCATTGCGTAACTTGATTGGACACTCAATACGAGAACACTGGCCCGATTTGTTAGATTTGTCGCAAACTGCAAGCAGACCTCGTGAAACGTCACACAGTCTATTTCCGAGCCAGTGAATGGTTGGACACGAGACAGGATCGGCTATGGTGGATGGGCGTGGCCGCGATCATCGTTTTTCGCTTGTGGATCACCGCCTCTGATGAAATCCTGCCGATTCGGGATGATTCGTCGAATTATGCGCGTTACGCATTGCATTACTTGAACCCCAAAGCGCAGCTCAACTTGCCGCCGCAACCACCCGGATTGCCGATGGTAGCGATGGTGGGGCGGTGGTTGGGTATTCCGTTCAAATTGTGGTTGGACGGAATATTCGTCTTGGCGGCTGGTTGGATAGCTCTTGAGTTTCGCCGGTGGATGAAATCGCAAGTAAGCAGCTTGGCCCTCTTTGCTTGCCTGGTTTTGAACCCCTGGTTTCTCAACCACACTGTGGTGTTTATGTCAGAACCCCTAACCAGCATTCTCGTTCTGTGGATGGCCGTGGCGGTGGCGCCGTTCCTGATGAAGCCTGTTGCTCAATGGACGGTCCGCAGCGCCCTCTTGGGCGGTGCACTCGCCGCACTGTACGCCTTAACTCGGCCTGAGTTGATTCTGGCAGTCGGCTTTTGGATTGCCCTTTTTCTGGCAGTCGCCTTTAGCCATTGGAGAGAATTACGTCCCGTTTTTCGGTGGCAAGGACATTGGCGGGTATCGTTATTGGCCTTGCCGCTGTTGATGCCTCTCATATCCGTGTGGACGGTCGAGCGAGTTCACCATGCCGTGTATGGGGTACCGGCGCTTTCCATTTCGGAATCTCCCGCATTGCGGAATCTGATGAGTGCTTTATATACGATTCCACCCCAAGACGAGATTCGTTTTGCACCGGTCACCTACGACAGCTTGACCGAAGCCTGTGATGTTTGTCCCACCTTGAACGCGCGGCGCGATAGCCTGCTGAATCGCGGAGGTCCGTTTTACCGGTCTGCCAGGGAAAACCTCCACCTCGAAGGAGAATTTGGCACTTGGCTCAATTGGCTGTTGGTGTCAGCGTTCAACAGTGGCAACGCCGAATCAGAACGAGAAATGTGGCTGGCTGCTGAAGAAATCAGAAATGCCCAGCGTTCCGGCAAATTGGCATATCGCCGCGCGATGTTTCCAATCGATCCGCTATGGCGCCAGTGGTTACCGGACTTGCCCAAACGTTTTTGGGATTCTGTATCGATGGCCGTATCACCCAATTTCTATTATCTTTCATCCCCCCACTATGTATCTGGCAGGCGAGTTAACCAACTCGTCGATGCCGGACTGTTTGATGACGCATTGCTGCGGCGGCTGGGGACCATCCCGGAGTCGATCATCAGAATTCAGGGGGAACTCCGCAGTCAAGGTTCAACCTTCCACGCTGTGCATT
>DAOLCX010000199.1:0-5747 GCA_035327685.1 Pirellulaceae bacterium
TTTCCAATGTCCCGCACATCAAGAGCGGACTGCACCCGATCAAGGGACACGATTTTCACGAGCACTCGGCCAACGACGCGCGATCCGGCGATGACATCACGGGGGAGTCGTTAGTGCCATGGCCTGAGAATCGCTGAAATCATTGCCAGTCAATGCCAATCGCCCCTCTCGTTGAACGATGCCGACACTCATCATATCCCTAATCGACGACGGCCGCTCGTTCACTCTGCAGCTGAGGGAAGCATCTGATCAAGGGACGATACGGTACTTGCAACAACCGCGCACAGTCGAACGATCGGCGTTGCGCTGGCGCTCGAAACGGAATGTTCGCAATTGAGATGTGCCATACCGCATCATGTCAACACCCTCGGCAGGACTCGAACCTGCGACCGACGGATTAGAAATCCGTTGCTCTATCCAACTGAGCTACGAGGGCAGTGTGATGGAACGTTGCCTCAGGTAAATTGTAACCAGGATGGTCCTGGTCGAGCAGTGCGGGATGGCATCGTGTCATCGCATATGACTTAGACAATGCTTCACCGAGTTGAGTTCGTTATTGTTGTCACGGAGTTCTTTCGATGTGGAGGTTCACCAAATAAGGGTTTTTCAATGCGGTCTGCGCACAAGAGGGAGATGGCCAATTGGGGCAACCCATCGATTCTGAGACGATGATTCGAGCCAGACTGCAACCCGAAGCATTCTGATCGGTCTGGTCTTTACGTAGCAACCGTTCATGCCTTCGATCGTGATCGATTGACATAGACCGGCTGATGGGGGCAGGTTCGTTTACATAAATTGTGACAAAGCACGACCAACGAAAACTCTCAAGTCGGCTCGCGATCAGTTACTTGAACACAGTCCAATCATCGACCGACCAAACACTGATTGAGTGGTCGATGATCTGTGAGTCACCGGTAGCAGTACGGTTTGAAAGAACTACTGATCGCTCAAAATAACTTGGCCCAATCGACGCCGTTCTGGCGCCGACCGAAGGAGTTGGCGTCATGGGTTTGGACTCTGGTACCAACGCTGTGATGGGAACGAACTCCGCGATCGCGCGATCCGCGATGGCCGTCGCCAAGTCATCGATCTGACTCCCCCAGGCAAAGCTGGTTACCACGCTGCGCGCCGAGTCCGAAGTTCGCAACTTAGCCGTCCGGCGACCACTGCAGCCGCAGTCGTGTTTCGGTTGCACACTTTCATGGTTGCCACTCGCCAGGCGATTCAACGAACTGCCACCTTGGCCGAACAACCAGGGGCCGGAAAAGGCCAGGTAGCCAACCAATTCGCCACCGTGCATCATCTCTGCATCGGCTGATTGTTCCTCTTGCATCACGAACGTGAACTTGTTGGATTTGACGTCCGTCAGTCGGATCGTCACGGGATCGGCATCCATGAAGGTCTGCACACCAGCCAGAATGGTGGGCATATCGCGGAAGGTATTTTCATAAAAAACGTTGATGGGATTTTGGTTCGGGGCGCGCAAGGTACCGGCTTGATATTGCCAATTGCCTGCGAAATCCTGGCCACGTTGCAACGCGATCCACTGCACGCTCTGAGGAGTGTAACGGTTGGTAGGGTACGACTCCTGGTCTTGAATGCGCAGTGAGAATCGATGGGCCGAAACATTGGCGATGCGCGGCACAGTGGTGCGGTTGTTGTATGCCGAGGTGACCTGCGCCAATACAACCGGGGGGGCTGCGAAACTGGTGCCGAAGGGTTGCAGTTGCCAGGCGTGGCTTACCGAGGATGTGCTCCCCGCAACCAGGCGCGACCCATCGGCCAGCACATGCGAGCCAGCCTCGACGACCAGGTAACCCAAGGACTCCGTCCCATGCGCAGGGGGTTGGTAATTCCAGCGACTGATGCGCACGTCAAAGCCTGTCGCCGTCACATTGGCCACCGTCACCGTGGCGGGATTCACGTCGTTGTAAGAGGCCGGGCTGACGATCACCACCGGGTTGGAGTAGGTGCGCGCGAAATCGACTCGTTGCCAAACGTGATTGACCGCGGCCAAATGTCCGGTCTCACCAATCACGGGAGCTACGTTCACTACCAACGTATATTCATTGATTGCGCCTTGCACACCGAACACCTCGATGTAATACGTCTCATTAGCGTCGGCCATGAAATCCAGGATCTCGTGATCTGAATGGGAATCGCCTCGGGCGACTTCTTCCAACTGCGAATTGTAAACCAAGACATCCAGGTTCCCTTTTTCATGAGTGAACTCCACACGAATTTGAGCAGGTGCCGAGGTGCCAGCAATAAATCGGAAGAAATCGCGGTCGGTTGTATTGTGAATGTTCACATCCTCGATCGTGACCACGCCCAACGTTCCCAAATCGACGGCTTGCGGGAAGAAGTTGTTGGGCTCGAAGCGATCGCCGGGGTTCAAATCTTCGCCAGTGATCATGATCGACCAGTTGCGCAGCACACCGGCATCGGCCGAATGCCAATCGCGGATGCGCAAAGTCCAAATTCCTTCCGAGTTTTCGCCATTGAACACGGACAACGGATTGGCGCCCGTGTTGGCATGGTTGATCCGGAACCAACCGGTATAAGGCGCCGTCCCTTGGGCCAAATTGATAGCCGCCTGGTCATCCATGCGGGTGTTCACAAAGTTATCTTGACTTCCCAAAAGTCCACCACCCGATTGGAATTGGGACGTCAGGATCTTGCCCACCGTGCCTTGTGGCGAGACAAGCTGGATCTCCAAATCGCCCAGCCAGGTATGGTCCAGTCGTCCGAAGATCAAATTGAGATCGGTAATCTGGATGGCAGGAGCCACCAACGTGCTGCTGACCCACGCCCCAGGATTGCCCGACCCGATACCATCCGGAATACTCTTCGGCACATCGGTACTATCGACCACTTCGACCGCGACATGCCCAGGGCCCCAAATCTGGAGTTCATAGCCATTGGTGGCACCTCCGACACCGCGGACGACGACGTAATACCATTCGCCCGGATGAGCATGAAAGTGAATTTCCTCATTGTCGGTTTGGGAAGTGGAACTGGCAATCAAATTCTGGTTATGGTCGTATATGAACATATCCAGGTTGCCCAACGCGTGAGTGAAGTTCAGGTGCACGTCGAACTCGCCGTGTTCCGGGGAACCAATGCGAAAATAGTCTTGATCGGTCGAGTTGTGAATCGATAACCCGACTTCATGGTAATGGCTGAAGACTCCTAGTGGAGTGGCCGCGGCAAAACTGTTGTTCGGCTCCCAGCGATCACCACCCGAGGTACCGCCGCGATTGATGTTCACCAAGATCCGCGCTGTGTTGTTGTCCGGATTGGATTCCAGCAACAGATTGTCCGGATCGACGACGACTTCCAACCAATACTCGCCATCGGGAACCAAACTGATGTTGATCCATTGATCGGCCAGGTTGCGACTATAGACATCGGACCAACCCGCAGTAACACCTTGAACTTGACCGCAACTGTTGTAGCGCGAGGGGCCGGCATTTTGATTGTATTTAGTGATATCGATCAGACAGAAACTGATTTTGCCGCCTGTGGCGACGATGTCGCCGACGCCGTTACCAGCGGTGACCTGCCTGAGGTTGTGAATGGCGTAGCCATCAAAATGGATGTGGCCATGACCGGGATGGTAAGTGAAGTGCCCGGCCAAACGATCCTGAAAGGTCCCATCCGAATAAAAAATCCTTTGAAAGACTTCTTGTTGACCATTGACAATTTGGCCGCCGCGCAATTCGAGATGTCCCTCGCCATTGTTGGCAAACGCCGTGGTGAAGCGAAGCAAGTCCCCTTGGATGACCCAATCATACAGGTAACCGCGATTCTGATCGGCCCACGGAAAAACGTCGGGGAGGAGTGGGACAGCGTCCAACATGGCCCGAGGTTCCAGGCGTTCAAATGAATGGACGGCTTTGGCCAAGGCCTGTGGTCTAGTTTTCAGTTTCATCGCAGTCTTCCCCGCATCCGATTTCGCTCAACAAACTCACTGCCCCCGCCTGAGGGCCCTACTTCTCCTGATTGTAAATGAACTGAACGATCTCGAAACCCAGGAAGCGATGCTCTGGTTGCATCCCGGTTCCATTTTGGTCGAAATCGACAGTATTTTCGCCGAGAAATTGTGGCCAGTATGCGATCGCTGACTACCGGACTGATTTTCCAGAAATCTCATGTTTCACCGAAAAAATGAACAGGAATGGAGAGTCGTGTAGCGCGCCGGCGTATGTTAGGCTATCGGCATCGGAGGTTTTGAGCCCAATGAAAATCACCCATCGTTTTTTGTTCGGTCGCCAATTGGATTTCTGTTGGAATTTGGTTCCTGCGAGCACTGCCTGGTGCGTCGCCATCGCCATGGTATGGTGTGGTGCCGCGGGGCCTGTTTGGGGACAGCGTTCGACTCCGTCAAGCGAAGCAGTCAGTGGCCATTTCGGCGCATTGGCGACCGGCAGTCGGCAATCCGCCGATGCCGGATTGGCCATGTTGCAATCAGGAGGAAACGCGGTCGATGCGGCGGTCACCAGTATGCTGGTGCAATCCGTGGTCGAGTCGAGTCTGTTCTGCTTTGGGAGCGAAGTCCCGATCATCGTCTATGACGCTGACCGACACGTGGTGGAAGTGATCGTCGGGCTTGGCGCGGCTCCCCGCCTGGCGACGCCGGACTGGTTTCGCGAACATCGCCAGGGCTTGATCCAAGGTCGCGGCGATATCGCCAATGCGGTGGTCCCCGGTTTTCTGGATGCGTGTTTGACGGCACTTGATCGGTATGGAACTCGCACGTTTGCGGAATGCGCCCAACCGATGTTGGACATTCTCCGCCAGCGGGCCAACCGGACCGAGGAGTCGTTACAGCAACGGTCGCGCCAGCGAGGCGGCGACGCGTTTTCGCCAGAACAGTGGTTGCGACACCACCAGAATTTTTTGAGGTTGATCGAACATTTGGTGGAGGCCGAGCAGCAAGCTGGTGGCGATCGGCGTCGGGGCCTGCGCTTGGTGGCCGATTATTTTTATCGTGGACCCGTCGCTCGAGAAATCGACGCATGGTCGCGCGCCCATGGCGGACTGCTGCGCTCTGTCGATTTGGCTAAGCATGTGACTCGCACCGACGAACCGCTGTCCATCGAGTTTAATGGGTACGCCGTGTACAAATGCGGCGTCTGGACTCAAGGGCCCTACATGTTGCAAACGTTGCGTTTGTTAGCCGACCGAGATCTGGCAGCCATCGGACACAACTCGGCTGATTATGTGCACTTGGTCACCGAATCTATGAAGCTGGCATTGGCCGACCGCGATGCCTTTTTTGGCGATCCACATTTTGTTGAGGTGCCGATCGATCGACTGCTATCCGACGAATATCTGGCACTGCGGCGCCCGTTGATCGAGATGAGCCGGGCATCACTGGAACAACGACCGGGTGATCCGTGGTCCATGAAAACACTGCTGGGTGTCGCGCCTCAGGACTATCAAGTGACCAGCGGATATTCCAGTGATACCACCAGTTGCGTGGTGGCTGACCAGTGGGGGAATGTCGTTTCGGCCACACCCAGCGGCTGGGGAGGTGTGATTGCGGGCGATACTGGAGTGGAACTCGGCAGCCGCATGATCGGTCTGAACACTTGGGAAGGGCATCCCAGTATCGTCGCGCCCGGAAAACGACCGCGCATTACGTTGACGCCGACGCTGGTGATGCGCGAAGGCAAACCGGTGATGGCGGTGAGTGTGGCGGGGGGGGGGTGACAAGATAAAGCGGCCTTTTAAAACGGCTT
>DAOLCX010000200.1:0-5745 GCA_035327685.1 Pirellulaceae bacterium
CACTGGCCACCGTTGCCCTGCAACCAGCGTTCTCGGTACTGCCCCCAATCTTCATGGTAGTTTCCGGTGAACAGCAGCCCCAACTCGTCACCCTTGCGATGGGCGCGCACCCGCTCAAGCTCATTTTGATTCTTCAAAACCGATTCGTATTCGATCGATTCCTCAAACAGCTTCCGTTGCAGTTGCTTGAAACTCGGATTCCCCTCTTTGCACCAGGGGCCACTGACAACGACGAACTGATCTCCCACAAACCACTTGCGAAACTCAGCTAAATCGCGAGTCTCTGGATAATGCTTGGGGAGCCAATCCGCGACATTGTTCTGCATTTCTTCGACAGCCAGTCGAGCGCCGCGAAGTGCAAATGGAATCAAGACGAACACCACGCACAACATCAGCATGGCCGATGTTTCGAACACGGGAATCCGCCGCGAATAGATCCGTCGTGGCATAAGGTCTTGGCTCAGTACAAATGATTCATTCAGAGGAACGCTCGGCGCGATCTAATTTATCCGGTTTAACGGCAAATGTCCACTCGAACCGGCCACCCCCTCGTCTTCAAGGGCAGCGCACCAATTATGGAATAGTTCTGTGACGATTGCGCAAACTCTACCTGAGCCATATCGGTCGCGGTTGGCGTTTGCAGGCAATTCAGGCCTGCATTAGCTGTCGTCGGAAAATGAAAAAGGCTGCTCCCAACAAACATAGACCGGCCCACAAATAATCCCAAGTGATCCGCTCACGCATGTACAACACGGCAAACGGCACAAATACCGTCAAGGTAATGACTTCCTGCAGGATTTTAAGTTGAGCTAACGACATGACTTGATACCCGATGCGATTCGCTGGAACCTGCAACAAGTATTCAAAGAGTGCAATGCCCCAACTGATCAAGGATGCTACCACCCACGGGCGAGCTTCCAAATGCTTCAGGTGGGCATACCAAGCGAATGTCATGAACAGGTTGCTCAGAGCCAGCAGGACAATCGTATGTACGTAAATCATGGCCGGCAGTTAGAACGAATTCATCATCGCGTCCTCAGCGACTTCGTCCAGTCGATCCGTATCGTAGAACAGCCGCGATAGATGGTCGGTGAGACGCGCCAAATAAAAGGCCTCGAACTGCCGGTCGCTGGTTTGGATCGCCGGACGACCTGTCTTGGGAAACACGTGGTCGATAGGACCAAACGAGAACACCACTTGACCGCCTTGCGTCATATCATAGACGGTGACCGAGACATGGGATTGGCCCTTATATAATGTCTGACCGTCGTGAATCGTGTAGTCGCGCATGTCAATCACGACCAACATCTCCGCGCCGACACCCTGACCCAAGGCTGTCAACTCTTTGCCTGTCCAGCCGTTCAAGTCCATCCAGTTCTCAACTTTGGCCTGAGATACCATCTGCACTTTTTTGACCGAGGCCGAAAGTTTCGCCGCCATAGCGCGGGCGACTGTCTGAGTGAGTCGGTCGGGCCCGTACGCTGCCGAATCAGAAACACAAACGACAGCAACTTTCTTTCCTTCGAGTTTATTGCATTCGGCCTTTACCTTATGGCCTTTGATGACGTACAGCATTTGCGCCAGATAGCCACATCCGGGCGCTGCCATGATCAGGCAACACAAGCCACTGACTACAATCCACAGACTTATTCGAGCATTTCGCATGGCGCTACCGTCCTTGGTCTTTTCGCCCCTAAAAAAACATTTTTTGCAACCAGCTCAACAATGCCAGGATGGCCACGGATCCAGTAATCGTGGCGAACAACCAGGGATGCGGAAAGCCGATCCACCACCGCCCGCGAAACCCCGAAATCAATAACCACAGCATGGCCAAGGTGGCCGCGATACCCATCGCCAGGCCGCTGATGTTCGCCTCCGCTGCGCGAACCAGGTTGCCGCGCATCATCCAACTCCATGACGTGGTCATCCCACACGACGGGCATACGCCACGCCACAGGTATCGCCCCGAACATGGGGGCAATCCCAACTGTTGGTGTGTCCCGTATCCGCGTTCGTCAGGCGTTAAACAACGGGCTGTTGCCAATGCCAAACAAATGGCCAAACCAGACGCCACCAGCGCCCACCGAGCGATCCAATGCGACGGATGGACAAGTTCAGACTCGGCCACCAACAAACTTCGTCGCCAATTCATGACTCGATCTCACCTGCCATCGGTCCAGTGAAATCGGTCAAGGCATGGGCCGCCGAAATTGGATATCGGCCGGAAATTAGACATTTTTAGAAATCTACGCAAGGCCATCAGTCCTCCGCTAGCACCAGTTGATAAAATTCAAATCAGCCCTTGAAAATTAATCAAACCGATCGGCTCGCGACACGTATAGGGCTCACCATAGGCAACCCCGATGGACTTTCCCCACCAAGCCGCTTCATCTCGCATCCGATCCATGAAACTCGGATTCGTCGTTTCTCGGCCAACCACAAACTGACTTTGATAAGCCTCCACCGACTGCCTTTTCAGCTCCCATTCCTGACTGATGTCCAGAACGAATGACGGCGTTGGATGGGCTTTCAAATGAATACAGTAGTAATGGTAAATTCGTTCCGGGTGAAAAGGGACTCCTGGCAAGTCCGTTTTCGTCAATTTGGCCCAAAACCGTGCGGCCTCCACCAATTGCACGGCAGCGACATGATCTGGGTGCGCATCCACCCAATAGGGCGCAAATAGCCACTTGGGCCGATGCAGCCGAATCACCCCAGCCAACATAGCGCGAGCATCTAAGCTTGCTTCCAGCCTCCGATTGGGTAGTCCCAAGTTGCGTCTCCAGGTTACCCCCAAAATTCGACTCGCCCGTTCCGTTTCTTGCCGCCGGACCTCCGGAGAACCAAATGGTGTCGGTTCCCCATCGGTCAAATCCAGTATCCCCACGCGCAAACCGCAGTTAATCAGCTTGACGATTCCACCGCCCATCCCCAATTCCGCGTCATCGGGATGAGGCGCGATAATCATCACATCTAACGCTTCGGAATCTGACACGTCAAAATCCCCGTTAACCATTTCTCTCTGCACAATCACGAATTAGATTGTTACGATGAATCCGAGGGTTGAACAGGATTGACTAAGGCTACGAGCGATCGGAATCCGGCAGGCGTTATGAGTCACGATGCTTCGGTTGAGAAAAAACTCGAGCGGGCAATAAGCCAAATCCGCGGTCAACGTGACCAGATTGCCCGACTGCGGCAACAAGTGCAACATATCCAAAAAGTGATCGATTTTTGTTTGGGGGATCCTCAAGCGTCTTGGCTCTACCGCTGGCGCGAGGAAAGGATGGACCCCAATTCTCCGATATTCGATCCGCTGCGGTGTGAGTTTCACCTGGCAAGATATCGTTTTGCCGCCGAATTCGTCGCCGGTTGCCAGGTAATGGATGTTGCCTGCGGTACGGGTTACGGAAGTCGCATGCTTGTCGACGAAGGGGGTGCCAAACAGGTTTTCGGCTTCGACGTATCGCCAGAAGCGATTGAATACGCAAATGCCAAATATCGGCGACCAAATATTGAATTTGCGGTAGCTGATGGGCGCGATCTTCCTGTCGCTCCTGAAACGATGGATGTGGTCGTTTCTTTTGAGACCCTGGAGCACGTTTCCGATGGAGACCGCCTGGTGGCGGAGTTTGCCAGGGTTTTGAGGCCTGGCGGTCGTTTGATAATTTCGACTCCCAACGCCTGGCCGTTATCGATAGCTCCTTTTCATTTCAAGGAATACAACCGCGACTCGTTTTTGGACCAACTTCGCCCACATTTCCAGGTTCAGGCGTTATTCAATCAGAATTCGGGGTCCGATTTTGAGTTTAACCGAAACCAGCCCGCCGGGATCATCCCAACCACTGACGTCAACCACGAACTCGCCGAGTGCTTCCTCGCCCTCTGCCATAAAGGGACACCCAACTTTTGACGCCAGTCAGCGCAAATGCCCTATTCTTCCTATACCACCTGTTCATCCTGGATTGCCGTCAAAAAAGGGGACACCCAATAAATCGAACGCCGGGGCAACTTTGAAGCGAAATCGAGGTCGGTGAAGTTCTGCTTCCAAAAAATGTGGGAAATTGCCCGTTTTCGAAGGGCCTACTCCCAAAAATGCCTGTCCTTTTTGGGGGGGGGTTAGGTTTGGAGAAAATTGAGCAGGAGTTCGGGGCCACGGTCGGTTAGAAAGCTTTCTGGGTGGAACTGCACGCCGAAGGTCGGGTGGCTGCAATGCTGTATACCCATGATTTCGAAATGGCCTTCGGGATCGTGACTCCATGCGGTGACCACGAACTCAGACGATAGTGTTGTCGGCTCGATGACCAGAGAATGGTATCGAGTGGCGATCATGGGGGACGGAATTCCGCAGAAAATCCCCTGTCCTGTGTGTTCGATCAAGTCGGTTTTGCCATGCATCAGTCGGTGAGCGCGAACGATATTTCCGCCGGTGGCTTGCCCGATGGATTGATGTCCCAAGCAGACACCTAATAATGGGATCCGTCCGCTCCAGCGCCTGACCAATTCTACTGAGATCCCTGCTTCATGAGGCGTGCACGGCCCTGGTGAAATCACCAAATGACTGGGGTTCAAGGCTTCGATTTCATCGGCACTCAGTTGGTCATTACGGACGCCCTGAATCTCCGTGGTCGGGTCCAACTCGCCGAACCGCTGCACCAGGTTATACGTGAATGAATCGTAGTTATCGATAATCAGCAACATTGACAACCAGCATTCGCATGGATCGTAGGGCGTGCCTCAATGGAGGGCTAACCCCTTAGACGAATTCGAAGTAATATCGGTCCTTGAGCCCTGAAGGAGTGAGTGCGAACTCATTGCCAACGGGCACACAACTGCTGCTGTTGATCGTATCGCCCAAATGGGCACTTGAACAAGCCAGCATGGTGGGGTGAAGTTCGCTACAATACTTTCGCGCGCACCGATGCCCGTTCTCGGTAGTCCCTGATGTGCACCAGGGCGCCGCAATCACCAAGTACAAGCAATGTTACAGAAGCGGGCTGGACCCCCCATGAACACCAGATAGAGCAGACGCATGGACATTCCGACTGAGCCTCGCTCACCCATGGCAAGCCCGTTGCATTCTGATTCTGTGCACTCTTGGCGGCTGCGATCGCGAACTCTCACCTGGGGCAAATTCCCGTTGTTGATGGGAATTGTCAACGTGACGCCGGACAGTTTTTCGGATGGTGGTCAGTGGAATGACCCGCAGGCAGCCGTGGCGCATGGCATCGAATTGTGGCAACAAGGGGCGGATATCTTGGACATCGGTGGCGAGAGCACTCGGCCATACAGCCAGCCTGTCAGCGAAGCTGAGGAACTGCGTCGGACGATTCCAGTGATCCGGGAACTCGCCGAAAAAACCCAGGCGATCATTTCCGTTGACACTTCGAAGGCACGCATCGCCATGGAAGCAATTGCCGCAGGCGCCGAGATCATTAATGACGTCACCGGATTGACCGGGGATTCACAAATGGAACGTGTCGCGGTGGAAACCGGAGCTGGCGTATGTGTTATGCACATGCAGGGGACGCCGCAGTCGATGCAAGACAATCCCAGTTATGTCGATGTGGTGGCGGAAGTCAAAGCCTATTTGGAAAGTCGCCGTCGCCATTTGGTTCAAATTGGAGTTGTTGCGGAGAAGATTGCATTGGATCCGGGGCTGGGATTTGGGAAAACGCATCTTCACAATTGGGAGTTGATCGGTCGAATCCGCGAATTCCACGATTTAGGCTGTCCATTGTTAAT
>DAOLCX010000201.1:0-5742 GCA_035327685.1 Pirellulaceae bacterium
GCTGTGGTGCCCATTCAATTGGAAGCGGCCCACACGCTAAAACAATGGGCTGCCGCCACGCGCAACGCAAATACTTACGGTTTGGCGATGATGGGGACGGAACCTCGAACGGACCCCAACAACGCCCGCAACCGCAAAAACGTGGTGTGGGGATATCGGCAATTGGTCTTGGCTTTGCGCGACCAGGAAACCATGCGCGAACAGTGGTATGAGGCCTACTATCACCTCATCGACTCGCGTTTGGAGTATGGACTGTTGATGCCATCAGCAGAAGCGGTCCAGTCGGCGCAGACTGAATTAGCGAACTTGCGGGCGCGTGATGACTCAATGGGCGGAGCCAGTTGGCGCCCGCGGTTTGAGAAACTGGAACGACGGATCAAGGAAAACATTCAATGAGTAATCGGGTACTTGTCGCGATCGGACTATGTTGTGTAAATCTGGCCGCATGGTGCGGTTCGCCGGGCGTGACCTCGGGTCAATCAGACACTGTTTATTTGATCAACGGTGCCCCAGTGCGAGGTACGGTGGCCAGCACGACCATGTTGTCGATCAAAGTCCGGACCAGCGATGGCGAACAAGATGTTCCCGTTCAGAACATCCGCAGCATTACACTGGCGGATGCACCCCCTGAAATGACCCGCGCGACCCAACGGTTTGGCGACAATCGCTTTGACGACGGCTTGGCGGAATTGGAGAAAATCACAAATCCGCCGCGCGGAGGATTTGTCAGTCACCAATTGGACTACCTTCGCGCGTTCGGTATGTCTCAGTCGGCGTTGACGGGAGGCAATGTTCCGTTGCGTGAGGCCGGCAGCGCGGTAAACGCTTTCTTGAAGAAATATCCTGAAAGCCACCAACTCATCCCGATGGCGGAAACGCTAGGGCGGTTGCTGGTGCTGGTCGGAGAACACGATTTGGCCCGCAGCGAGTTTTCCAAACTCGTTCAATGCGGCTGGCCCGAGTACGAATTAAAAGGAAATTACCAACTGGGTGAACTCAATTTGCTGTTAAACCATGGCGAAGAGGCCGAGAAGAATTTCGCATCCGTTATGGGCTCCGACGTGAATACGCCTGCCGCTGTGGCATTGAAGAGCGTTTCTCGTTGCTTGCGCGCCAAAGCAATGATTATGGCCGGGCGTGGCGATGAAGGGCGTCGCGCCGTCGAGGAGATCATTCAACGCGAAAGTCCCGACAACCAAGCCCTGTTTGCCCATGCCTATAACGCTTTAGGGCTGTACCATATGCAGCGCAATGACGCGCAGTCGGCGGTGTTGGCGTTTTTGCACACGGATTTGCTGTTTCCCAGTCAAGCTGACGCACATGCTGAGGCACTGTACTTTCTTTCACAACTCTACCCGAAGCTTGGCAAGAACGACGACGCCTACTCCGCCCGCGAGAGTCTGCGCAGTCAATACCGCAATTCAACCTGGGTCAACAAACTTGATTGAGTCGACCTATTGAATCGACCTGGGGCAATAACTCGACCGAAAAGATTGAGACGTTGGGATTCGAAGTCAGGTGCAGGGCTCCATCCCTCAACTCGAACTTGAGTGACCTGAAGAATCCCGATTCCTTCGGTAATTTCACCCGCGCTACCCCCGATCCCGCAAAGAGTTGCGATCAAGGGCTGCTTGCCAGATCGACGACCAGCGCGCAACTCCTTGCGGGGGCGAGGGAGAAACAACGAGTGACTTTTTGGCAGCTCAGCCGCCACCTCTGGTCTTGTGACAGGGGGCGCTGACTGGTTAGCTACACTGTCTTGTTAGCTACACTGTGTAACTCGACAAACAAATGCGCAAGCGATCTCTCCGCAAAACGAGATGTGGGAGAGTCCTGTATAAGACTATTCAACATCTGGAGCTGACAACTACATTTTTTTCAGTTGCTCTTCAGCCAGACTGGTCCAAGCTGCCGGGCCGCCTGGCTTATAGCCGGCCTTGCCGAGAGTGGTACCATCCGCATCCAGGAACAGGATCGTCGGATAACCCTGAATCTGGTATTTAAAGCGTAGTTCATCATTCTGCTGCATCAGTGACGATGGCTGACGCACGCTACGTGGATAATCCAGCTTCAACAACACGACATTCTCTTCAGCCCATTTTTTGAATTCGTCGTGAGCGAATACTTCTTCGTCGAGTTTGATACACCATCCGCACCAATCGCTACCGGTAAAGTCAACCAGCAGCGGCTTCCCCGTTTCTCGGGCTTTCGCTACCGCTTGGTCATACACTTGAAACCATCCGTCGTCGGTCAAACCAATTTGACTCAGCGGAACTTCCGCAACTCTCGCAGGAGCCTCTGCTTGAGGCCGTTTGCAACCTGAACTCAAAGGCAATGCCGCAACCGCCAACCCAACGACCCAGATAGACCATAGTTTTCGATTCATTACACGAGTTCCTTATTCGATGACATGTTTCTAAAACGTCCCACAAAACTGTACTGTTGGACCTGAAAAAGTCCCCCGTCCCACTCGGCCGTGCATCGCGATTCCATTTCGCGATTGAGATGGGCATTCACCGACACGATATCTGGCCGGCAACACCCGTAAACCATAATTAGTGTACGCAATTTTGCATCAGACTCAATCGGAACGGTTGCAGGATCAAGGCTGGCGACTGGGCACAGCCCGCAAGGGAGGCTAAAATCCAGAGCTAATATTGCCGATGGCCCGCCGCGATTGACGGGACAGTTTGCAAAGCTGGCCGGGCCACCGATAGTCGGGGAACTGCCGACAGGGGGCAGAGATTGGACACAAAAAGTTCTGGGGAGTTTAGGGAAATGGGGAAGCTTGAGCGAGCTCCGTGGTCGATCATGTTAGTCGTGATGTGCTTGGCGTCACTGGTGGGCGCGGTGGTATGCGCCCCACCGATGGCGGCTGCTGCGACGTGGACTGTGCAAGACGACGGGGTACAGGATGCGCCTCCCGCAGCGCCGGCCGGTGGAGCGGCTTCGGCTCCGCAGCGTGAGGAACGCACCTTGTTATCCTGGCTCCGTCAAGCCTTGGGGTGGCTGTATATCACGGTGTTTATCGCGCTCTCTTTCGTGTTGGTCGCGCTGTTCATCATGAACGTTCTTTCGGCGCGGCGCGACGCCGTTTGTCCACCGGCGCTGGTTGAAGGATTTGAAGCGTTGTTGGACGAAAAGAAGTATCAAGATGCCTATGAACTGGCTAAAGCCGATGAATCATTCCTCGGAAATGTCCTCTCCAGCGGCCTGGCCAAGTTGAACATGAGTTATTCCCATGCGGTTGAGGCCATGCAGGAAGTGGGCCAAGAAGAGAGCATGAAATTGCAACACCGCTTGAGCTATCTGGCATTGATCGGCACGTTGAGCCCGATGATTGGATTGTTTGGAACGGTCGATGGCATGATTCGTTCGTTTTTTACCATCGCGATGGGAGGTGGTTCGCCCGATCCAAATAAACTGGCCGATGGTATTTCGAAAGCTTTGTTAACCACGCTGATCGGCCTGGCCATCGCGATCCCGGCGATTGCCGCCTACAACATCCTCCGCAATCGATTCGAAAGATTGGAGTTGGAAGTGGGAATCACGAGCGACAATTTGATGAGTCGCTTCGAGAAGGTCGGCGCGAAGAAGGAAGGTTAGACGGCTTTCCGTTAACTGGCGGCCCCCGTTTCAGGAACCAGCTCTATGCGATTTCATCGGAAAAAAAAGGAGATCATGGAGGCCGATTTGACGCCTATGATCGACATGACTTTCCAGTTGATCGCCTTTTTTATGATCATCATAAATTTTTCCGAGGTCGATCGGGCCGAAGAGATCATGCTCCCCACCAGCCGCATCGCCAAGCCTCCGGAGGTCCTCCCCGATTACCGGGTCATCTTGAATCTGAATGAAGACGGCAGCTTGATCTTCGACGGCCAACGCGTCGAACGGATCGAGTTTATCGGCTCACTGTTGCGGCGGGAAGTCTCGGCGGCTGCCCGGGTCAGAGTCAAGCCGGGGGACGTGTCAGTCATTATTCGCGGCCACCAAGAAACTCCGACTGGCTTGGTCCAACGCCTGATGGCCAAATGCCAGGAACATGAGTTGGAGTCGTTCAGCTTGCGAGTCAAGGAAGAGCGCTGAGTACGGGGAGGGCTGATCGATGAAATTCCGCAAGGGTATTCAGAAAGCACAGGATATCCGACTCAACATGACGGCGATGATTGACATCGTCTTCCAGTTGCTGGTGTTTTTCATTATGACGTTCAAGATCACGGCCATGGAAGCGGATTTTAATGTGCGGATGCCGTTGGCCAGCGAACAAGTTGCCCGCCCGGACGAGGTGTTGCCCACGGTGATTCGCGTCAATTTGCGGGCTGGAGGCGACCGCCATATTGCGGGCGTGGATGTGGACAATGAAATCCAGTCCATGACTTTTGATCAGTCCGATATGTTTCAACGGCTCACCGAGTTCGTCGAGCGCACATTGGCTCGCGAAGGGGATGCTTCGACGGCCCCCGAAGTTGAAGTGGAGTTCACGATTGCCGAAGCGCTGCGGTACAAGTACACCGTGATGGCCATGGAAGCCGTTTCAGGAAAGGTCTTGCCGGACGGCACGACCAAGCGGTTGATTGAAAAAATCAAATTCCGCAGCCCGAATTGACGGCATCGTCCTGAAAGGGCCGTAAACCGACATCGATTTCGGCGCGTTCCTTACTCTTCGCCTTCGACGCTCACCGCGCCGACCGGTTCGCCATCCGGCAAGGGATCGTCCTGCATTACGCCGACGAATTTGAGGTGTCTCATCTTGCCTTCTTCGTTGCGGACCACTTCCACGCGGATTTTGTTCTTGCCTTTGAAATTGTCCTGCAACAACTCTTCGGACAACGGATCTTCGACGTAGTTCTCCAAGGCCCGGCGCAGCGGACGAGCACCATAGTCCAGATTCGTTCCCTTCTTGATCAAGAACTCTTTGGCTTCATTGGTCAATTCCAGTTCGAAACCCCGTTCCACTAACCGATTGCGAATCTTGCTCAGCTCCAAGTCGATGACCAATTTCAGGTCCTTCTTTTCCAGGTGTCGGAAAATAATGGGTTCATCCGACAGCCGGTTGAGAAACTCGGGGCGGAACGCCCGCTGAATTTCATCGTACACCCGCGATTTCATCCCTTCGAACGTGGCGTCTTCGCTGGTACCTGGCAAGCCGAATTGCGATTCGTTTTTGATCGCATGGGCACCGACATTTGTGGTCATGATCAAAATCACATTGCGAAAATCGACATTGCGACCGAAGCTGTCAGTCAGCCGACCTTCCTCCATGACCTGCAACAACATGTTGTAGATGTCCGGATGGGCCTTTTCGATCTCGTCCAACAGCACCACGGCATACGGACGGCGGCGGATTTTTTCCGTTAACTGCCCGCCCTCTTCATAGCCGACATAGCCTGGAGGAGCGCCGATCAAGCGACTGAGGTTGTGCTTCTCCATATATTCGCTCATGTCGATCGTAACCAGTGCGTCGGCATCGCCGAACATGAACTCGGCCAGCGCTTTCGCCAGCAGCGTCTTGCCCACGCCCGTGGGGCCGGCAAACATAAAACAGCCGATCGGACGTTTGGGATCCTTCAAACCGCTGCGACTGCGGCGGACGGCCTTGGAGATTGCCTTGATCGCCGCATCCTGGCTGATCACGCGCTTGTGCAGTTCATCCTCCATCTTCAGCAACCGCACACTGTCTTCAGTGGATAGCCGGGTGAGCGGAATGCCTGTCATCTTGGAGATCACTTCGGCGATCAC
>DAOLCX010000202.1:0-5736 GCA_035327685.1 Pirellulaceae bacterium
CATTTGGCGACGGGACAAGTCAACCTGAAAGTGCAAACGGTAAAGAGCACCTGGTTTCGACGCCCCAAGATCAAGTTGACGCTCCCTGATGGCAGAACAGTGGACTCATCAAACTCCAACGGCTCAGCCGCTCCGATTTCATTTATTCCGCATCCGTTGCCGCGGCAGGCCTATAACAGTCTGTTGCACAAAACCGATTGCGGTTTGTTGTTGTACGATGCGGAGACTTATTTCTCGCGCCGCGCTGGAATTCTCGATGAGCTTCAAGTGTTGGGGCGCCCGGTCATCGTGTCGGCTGGTTCCTGGTTAGCCGATCAACTGGGGAGCGGGCAGTACCAATACACTCAACAGCTTGCCAATGATCCGGATCGGACTCGCCCGCTGAACATGAGCGAAATGTCGTTTTCCACCGCCAATCTGCCTTGCGAAGGGGGCGTCTTGTCATTCGACGAGGGCCGACATCCACTGGAAGTGCAGTTCGAGACTGAACCCGACGAAAACGCCATCGCCCTGCAATTTCAATGGCGCTCCCCCTTGGTTCCCGGCACCTACATCCGAATCGAAATAGCGATGGCGACAGCGGTAAGCTGCGACAGACCCACAGGCACTCTGCCGATCGCCCAATGTCAGATCATCGGTCATGCTGCCAAAGGCCTCGTTCCGGGAGTGATATTGCGATTGCCAAATGGCCCTTCTGAATGCCGCCAGTTTGTGGTTCGAGTGACGAATGCGTTTCATGACACTACGGTCTGTATCCAAAACCTGCGAGTCACCGCAATGAAACAGTTTTGTGGCCCGCTGGGATACACGGGGTTAGCGGTCGCAGATCAGTCCCAATTAGGAGGGGCCATTGCAGAAATCGTCGAGCATTATGCACACTATCGTCAGGCGGCGGAAGCGTCGGCCACACAGTGGCAACAGGAACACGATCCGCACCGCGTCGTCGATTGGCTGGTGGCCACTCGGCAATCAAGTCGCCGTGCCGCCTAATGCCGATAACAGTCTGGCATAATCATTGGACCAACAGTTTTTGCGGAGCACTCATGAACGTATTGGTTGTCGGCGGAGCAGGCTATATCGGTTCGCACATGGTTCGCTTGCTGGATCAGGCAGGTCATCGAGTGCATGTCCTGGACAATCTGACCACCGGCTTTCGCGAAGCCATTACGGCAGGCGAGTTTCATTTCGGAGAAATGGACGATGCGAAGCTCGTACAGGCAATACTTGCCGACCATCGCATCGATGCAGTGATGCACTTCGCGGCTTGCGCGTTGGTCAATGAATCGGTGACCGATCCGGCCAAGTACTACCGCAATAATATCGTGGCGACGCTTTCGTTGTTGGAATCGATGCGCGCCGTCGGAGTGCAACGGATTGTATTTTCGAGCACGTGTGCTACGTATGGCACACCGCAAGCCGTCCCCATTACAGAATCGGAACGGCAGTTACCGGTCAATCCGTATGGTTTCACCAAGTTGGTCATCGAGCGAGCAATGGCGGACTACGCAGCAGCGTACGGATTTGCCTTTGCAGCGCTACGCTATTTCAATGCTGCGGGGGCCAGCCCCGCGGGAGATATCGGAGAAGATCACGATCCGGAATCCCATTTGATTCCCATCGTGCTCCAAGTCGCATTGGGGCAACGTGCGCAAGTGACGATCTATGGCGATGATTGGCCGACGCCAGACGGAACTTGTGTTCGCGATTACATCCACGTGGACGATCTGGGCCGAGCTCATTTGGCCGCGTTGGAAAGACTGGTCCTGGGTCAGGGCATCGAAGTGAACCTGGGAACCGGTCGTGGCCACAGCGTACGCGAAGTGATTGACGTGTGTCGGGAAATTACGGGGCATGAAATTCCGGCCGTGATTGGCCCGCGCCGCGCCGGTGATCCGGCCGAACTGGTTGCCAACGCCCAGTTGGCCAAACAACGATTGGGTTGGACACCTCAAATCCCGGAGTTGCGGGATATTGTAGAAACGGCCTGGCGTTGGCATGCCAGCCATCCGCACGGCTATCGGTCGAAGTCAGTCAGTGCGACTGCTCGTTGAAATCACGGTCCCGCGGGTGCGTCCAATCAGTCCAACTTTATATGCCGGGGGTTTTCACCATACACGCCCTATGGAACGATTGATATTGGCCAGTGGATCGCCACGCCGCCGGGAATTGCTGATGCAAGCAGGTTACGAATTTGAGGTGATCGTCCCTGACGAAAGCGTCGAAGCCGATTGCCCCAGAGGTGAAAGCCTGGAGGAGACGGTGTTGCGATTGGCGCAGTCCAAAGCCCGTGACGTGGCTCGCCGAATCGACCGCGGCATTGTGCTGGCCGCCGATACTCTGGTCGAATGTGGTGGTTTGATTTTTGGAAAACCTGCCGATCGAAATCAGGCTCGACAGATGTTGCATCAGCTCAGCGGCCGCACGCATCGGGTCCTGACGGGCGTGGTCTTATTGGATGCTCGTTCGTCGCATGAGGTCTCGCACGTTGAAACCAGCCTGCTGCGGATGGCGCCACTTAACGACCAGCTGATTGAGACGTACCTCGACAGCGGTCAATGGTTTGGCAAAGCCGGTGCGTTTGGCTATCAAGACGGTTGGGATTGGCTCACGATGGAGTCGGGAAGCGAGTCGAATGTCGTCGGCCTGCCCGTTGAACGCCTGCCCGAGATATTGATTCGATTAAACCAATCGATGTCGGAATAGTCCGGCTGTTCACCACTGTTTTCTCGGCAGGAAACCCAACGACCAAGGGCTAGCCCAGCAATGTCGTCCGAACCACTCCGCGGTTGAGTTACCTGCTCAGTAACACCGGTTGTTTCATGGATTGCAGAAGTTTTTGACGCTCAACCTCTGTCGGAAATGAATCGTAGGTTGCCAGAATTTTAATTTGATCGGCAATCACGCGCGCCGACGTCGGAACCGGAGCGCTACCGCTAACCAGTTTGTCTCGGCGGGTTTGGTTCTGTCGCTGTGTCCGTTGAATCTGGGTGATTTCACCTTGGAGAGTCCCGAGCTGAACATCAAGCGAATTGGCTAGCGAACGCCGCTGTAGTTCCAGGGTCCGAAGTTGTTGTTGCAGACTTGCGACATGGCCCCGAAGCCCAAACAAGTCGGTCTCAATACCGCGCAATTGCCACTGCAATTGTTGGATGCGACCCAGAATCATCGAACGCAGCAGTGGGTCTTGTTCGCGCAACAAACAAGCTTCCTCGACAGCCAGATTCTGGGCCACGATCTGCCAACTCCATTCCAGGCTGGATAAACGGCGATTCGCGGCCAGTCCTTCGCTTTGCAAAGGGCGCATCCGAGAGTCAATCTCGGCCAGTTGCTGTCGACCATCGTCCCGCAGTCGCGTGATTTCCTGCTGGACTTGATCGCGTCGCTGATGGAGTTGGCCATCGGCGGCGTCCAACTGTTGGATTTCTTGTTGGGATTTGATCTGCCAATCGTGGTCGGCTTGGACTAGCAACTGGCTCCGGTCGTGGGCCGCGCGAATATACTGATCCAAAACGTTTTGCCGCTCATCGTCAAAGATGCGGAACAGATCTTCGCCTAACGCGCGCTGAATCTCGCGCTGGGTGTCTCGCAGCGCGGCCGGATTGACATCGTTCTTGGCTGGGCCTTCCAGGAATCCAAACATCCGCCCCATCCGAGCGGCAAACCGTTCCAATTCAGAATCCTCGTAGACCCCGCTGTTCGCCGCTGAGTCGAACCGTTGGGCCAATAATTGCAACTCCACATTCATCCGGTCAAATCGACTCAAAATCCCGTTCAACCACGCGCGCATCAACCAGCTTTCCAACCATTCTGGACGAACATCTGATAACGCCTCAGCCACGGGCAACGCGTCGCGGTATCGATAGAAATGAATGCGGTTCAGAGCATAAGCGTGCAAGAGCAGCGGGTCGCGGCCAACTCGCTGCAACGACTGCTGGTAAATCTCCGGAATCTCCACCGACCGATTGGATTGCTTGTCCCACAATACAGTCAGCAACTTTTCGGCAGTTTGCTGAGCCGTCTCGTCTCCTTGAACGACAGCGTTACTGGCAACAAACAAAGCTAGCAAACAAAGGCTTACATGAATTGCACCCATGACTGGATCCTTACGGATTCGAGATTCAAATCCCCTGCCCCAACGGTCAATGGTATCCGGCCGTTGGAGTGACGGCAACCATTTCCGCTCGCTTTTGAACTTGACCTTTACGGCAAAACGATGCAGATTAACGCCTTCAACTGAGTGCGAAACGTGGTGCAGGGCCGTATCGCGTGGCCAAATGCCAGGTCCAGACGTTCGCCAGGCTGTAAACAGGAGGTTGCGCCGAAATGTCAAATCAACAATCGCCGATGGTCCGGTGGGGAATGATCCTGGTCGCTTTGGCCAGCGGAGAATGGGTGTGTGCGCAGGAATTTTCCGGGACGATACAGCCTGCGCAGGGACATGCCGAAACTCGACCTCAAGACCCTGTGCCAGACGGTGAGGTCAATGGCCAGCGACTACCATTGGACTTTAACGAATTGCGGCGTGGCGTGCCGAGTGAACTTCGTCAAACGCCCAGTTCTGATCGATTGACCGACCCATGGCCAGATACGTTCACTCCCACCGAACGCTCTGGCGTCAGCGGTGCGGCCGGACAATCTCCAGAAATCTGGCCGGACACACGCCAGGCGCTGGGCCACGACGCCGAGCAGACGACCGTCGCCATGCAACCAGAACAGCAGTTCTCGGATAACTCTCGGGAGTTCATGAAGCAATTGCTCGACACTTACAGCCTCAAGCAGGTTCCGGATCCCCTGCCGGGGCAGCCATTGTTGTTGTCGGAAGCATTGCGGGAAACTTCTCCCGCGCAGCGCCGAGCGATGGTTGTCTGCTATTGGCAAACGCATCTCCGCTTCGTTTGCGAGATGGCCGCCGCGCAAAAACATTCCTGGCTTTCCACGGCGGTACGTCCGCAGACGGTCGTCGATCAAAGTCTGTGGCAAGTGGCCGTTGAACGCGCACAAAACGACGCGGCGTGGGCCGAAATCGAACTTGGCAGATGGCAGGCGAAACTGCAACAGTTCCTGCCGGTGTCAGGTCAAAGCTCGATGTTGCCTTTGCCTGCCGATTCGCCACTGGTACAAGGTTACGACACGCAATTCGATTGGTACGAATCGCAGTTGCAACATCAACGAGCCATGATGCGAGGCATCGATCGCGCACTCCCCAAAATGCAAACACTGATCAACCAACGCGCTCATGCTGTTCAGTTGGCTGAACAATCGTGGCGGCAGGCCACTCAAGCTTATGGAAATGGTCAAACAAATATCACCTCGGTCTTGCATGCCGCGGATGCCTGGCACGCAGCCACTTGTGAGTTTTGGCAACTCGTTACCGAATACAACGAGCTGATAGCTGAGTATTCCATGACTGTCGTCGGAGGGAACCTGGCGGCTGATCAGGTCGCCATGATGTTGATTGGCAACCCGACGTCAATCCCTCGCGACGCATTGGGTAACACGACATTCCCAGTGCGACAAGCCAGTTTGGTCGAAGATCCAAACGGCCCGCCCACTTCAAGTGTTTTGGTCCGCGAGCCAATGGTTCGCGATTCGAACGGGACAGATTTTTCTCCGCCGCCTCGCCTTCCTTCGGGTGGATTTGGGGAGTCGTACAACTCGGCCAATCCTCAGCTGAACTCCCTGCCTTCGCAATTCGAAAACTCGGCCCCTTCCTTCGGCGGCTTCCAAGCCAGTCCA
>DAOLCX010000203.1:0-5731 GCA_035327685.1 Pirellulaceae bacterium
AACAAAGAATAGTACCCAAACAACAGCCAGCGCAATGACGGGTGCTCGGCTGCTCGCCGCAGTGTCTCTTCCACGTCAAGTTGTGCCCCCGCTCCCGCAGCAAACAAAAAACTCCGCGCGCCGGATTGATCGACGAGAACGACGGTAGTTGGAGTGGTCAGCACTGAGGACTGGTTGATCGCGGCCACATCGACTCCTGCGGCTTGCAACTCACTGCGGACGAACCGACCCGTCGCATCGCCGCCGATCGTAGCGGACGCGGCCACACGAACGCCCAGTTTGGCCAGTGCACGCGATACGTTGCATACAAATCCCCCCGTGGCCATTTCAACGCGTTCGATGGGCACTAACCTTCCCGGTAGTATGGACTCGCCAAGCTCAACAGGTCGGGCAATCAAGTCAACGGTGGCCAAACCAGCTACGAAGACCTCCGCTGTCTGGCTGGAGTCACTTTGAATGCTCCCTGATATCATTGCGGCGTCTCAAACCCTGAAATCAATGGCGTCCCACCCGTTTCTCGAAACCGTTTCAGCGCATCCCTACGGAGCCGGCTGCCAACTCGGCAGTCTTTTTTCGAGAAAGGCCGCCAATCCTTCGCGCGCATCATCTGTCTGCCGCGCTTCAGCAGATATTTGCATCGATTGTCTCAATTGCTCGGGAATATCGGTGGCCGACATGTTGCGCAAATGGCGTTTGGTGATGGCCAAGGCCTGGGGTGAACCAGACTGGATCGACAACACCAATTCTCGCAGGCTCTCCTCGAGGCGATCGTCGGCAACCATTTGATGACACAACCCGAACTGGAGTGCTTCTGCGGCCGACCAGCGCCGACCCGAGAGGAGCAGATGCGCCGCCGGACCGGCACCGACTCGGTGAATCAACAAAGGCGTCACCATCGCGGCGGTGATGCCACGCATCGGTTCCGGAAGCATAAAGAAGGCTGATTGACTGGCCAACACGGTGTCACAAGCCAGCACCAACCCGACGCCGCCAGCGACCGCCGCACCTTGCACCACGGCAATCGTCGGTACGTCCAGCGTGTACAGTTTGGTAAGTGCCTCGCAATAGATTTCGGAATCCAGTTGCCACTGGTCCTGACTGTCTGGGGCCGTCGCCCGCTGTTGCATCTCTTCCAAGTCCATTCCGGCACAGAATACGGACCCTGCACCGCGCAAAACCACAACCCGAATGCCGGGGGTCCTCAAGATCGCATCGATCGCCGCCCCCAGTTCGGCGAGCGTTTGACGCTTTAGTGCATTCCGTTTTCCGGGGCGCGACAACACCAATGCGGCAACGTTTTCATTAATGTCTAACTGGAGCAATTCGCTCATTCGTACTCCCGATACAAGAGTCAGAAAACTGCTGACTATCGTAACCGCCTTTTCAGCGATTGACTACTAATTCGTGGAGTGGTCCTTTCCGGCCACCTTCATGTCCAGTAAAAATGGAGTCTAAACGATTGTTGATTCTTGAGATCAAATGCCATGACACCGCGACGCGACAAAATCTTGATTGCCAACGGACAGGGATTTTGGGGAGACAGCCTGTTGGGACCGATCCGATTGGTCAATGAAGGCCCGTTGGACTATCTGACTTTGGATTACCTCGCCGAAGTCACCATGAGCATCATGCAGAAGCTTAAAAGCCGCGACCCACGGGCGGGATATGCCACGGACTTCGTGGAAATGGTTCGGCGCGTGTTGCCGCGTTGTCGCGAAAAAGGGGTCAAAATCGTCGCCAACGCCGGGGGAGTCAATCCGCCCGCCTGCCGCGATGCCGTGGCTCACGCGATTCGGCAACTGGGTATTACTGGCGTCCGCGTGGCGATCGTCGAAGGAGACGATATCTTGCCTCAACTTGGGCAACTGATCGATGCGGGCGAGGGTTTTCGCAATATGGACACCGGCGAGGAACTAGAACCCCATTTGGCCAAAGTGCAAAGCGCCAACGTCTATATTGGTGCCGGGCCGATCGTGGAAGCGCTTTCCCAGGACGCCGACATTGTGATTACGGGCCGCGCGACCGACCCGTCAGTCGTGGTGGCTCCCATGGTTTATGAGTTCGGTTGGCAGTGGGACCAGTATGACTTGTTGGCTGCAGCCACCATTGCCGGTCACATCGTCGAGTGCGGCGCGCAATGCACCGGAGGCAATTTCGCCCGTTGGCGCGATATTCCCAACCTGGCTCGGGTGGGTTATCCCGTGATCGAGGCTTCTCCTGACGGAACGTTTGTTGTGACCAAACACGCCGGGACAGGGGGGCTGGTCAACGTAGAAACCGTAACTTCACAGTTGGTTTCTGAAATCTGCGATCCGCGACGCTATATCCCACCGGATGGCAACGCCGATTTCACATCAGTTAAACTCGAACAAATTGGACCGGACCGTGTTCGCGCCAGCGGTATCCGCGGCGAACCGGCCACCGACACACTCAAAGTGTCCATCGCCTACCTGGACGGCTATAAAATCGTGGGGCAATTGACGATTGCAGGCCCAGAAGCCGTGGACAAAGCGAAATTGTGCGCGGAGATCATTTTTGAACGCCTGGCGCTGGACGGAATCGAATTCTCGCCAGCGGAGCGGTTTGTCGAAATCGTTGGCACCAATGTTTGCCATGCGGGAATTATGCCCCCTCCGGCTGAACCGGCCGAAGTGGTGCTCCGGGTGGGCGCTCGAGGGGACGACCGAAATAAATTGGACCGGCTGGGAATGGAAATCGTCCCGTTGGTCACCAGTGGCCCACCAGGCGTCACCGGGTTTGCGGGAGGACGACCCAAGGCAACGGAAGTGATCAGCTACTGGCCTGCACTGATCGATCGCCGCAAGGTACGAACAAGCGTAAGCGTCGAGTCCGTTTAACGATCTCATAACAAGGGGGCTGACCCTTGGCGGATCAGACCCCCGTTGAGACCATGAGTGACTTCACGTTGTGTAGTTACTCTTCGTAAATCCAACCGATTTGATCAATGCTCAGCACCCATTGCGGCGAACCTGCCGCCACGTTTCGCTGCGCGGCGGTCAACCTGGCCTTGACTTCACCCGTGCCGGGCTGGACAAATCTCAAGATATCTCCTGTCACAACAATTTCCGTGACGCCATCCTCGGGACTCGGCACAAATCGATTGTCCACCGTATCATAGCGGTTTGTTTCGTAGTTGAACAAGTCGATCGCTTGCTGTGCGTTGCTGACCGGCGCATGTCCCTCAAACCGAAACTTCAACGCACTCGGTTCATCCGTTGGCAAGACGGCAGTCAATACCAAGCCCAACATCCGTTGATTGAAACCGCTCACATTGTTCCCGACCGTCCGATATCTGAGGTATTGATCGTCCGACGTATAGACATCCGAGATATTCCCGCTTTCGTACACTCCCCGCAAAATCGCGATATTTGTGGGGGGAACGAAATTGGGATCTGCACAGGTCACGCGCAAGAACTCCACGCCATCCACACCCGCTTCGACAATCGCTTGCGGACCTAAGTCCGAAGCGATAAACCGAATACGGGTTTGGCTGCTCGGCTGCATATGGTCACTCAAGCGGAACGATTTGCGAAACCAACCGCCTTGGGTTCCCACACCCGTGGGACCGACCGTTTCCAGATTGGACCAGGTCGCGCCGCCATTGTTGGATACTTCGACTTCAAAGATATCGACGCCCGGATTGTTACCCGTGTGGTTCGAGTACCAGCGGTAATAGGAAACGACAATCTCTTCATTGGGCCCCATCGCCGCATTGATGATCGGGCTGGTCAAGATGGTCCTTCCATTATCGACATCCGTATTTCCCGGGCCGTCACGCGTGACGTAACAACGACCCGAACCATCACCATCCGTAGGTGGGTCGCCCCGCGCACCGCCGCCAGAAGGTATCGCCCGCTCCCAATGGCCATCGGTAGCGTCGCCACTGACCGTCCAGCCCTTGTCCGTTTCAAAGTCGTCATGAAACACGGTCGCCACGACGTCAGCACTGAGCGCCGTAAACGCGGTGGCCGGGGCATCGCTGGGAGAAGTGACCGTCACATTGGTGGTTGTTTTGGCACTGACGTAATAGGTCAGCGGCAAAGCACAATCACTGGGAGGAAAGACCGCCAGGTATTCGTTATTGGACAATTGCGACATCGGGAATGTCTCGAAGCCATTCCCGCGGTTGACATGCAACACGCCCGAGCCAGCTTGAGGCTGCGAAGCCAAAGCGCTCACAACCACGCGGAATGCCGGGCCGCCTTGTGGACTGACAATCTCGGGCCGCCCCTCGGGATAAGCGAAAGCCAGCGGATTCAATGGCGGTGGGGCCATGTTATGAGCTCCAAAACCAGCGCTGATCGCAGCGTAATTGGGCGACCCATTGCCAATATCGCCGTCGTCATCATCCAAAGTGACATAGATCAAAGCAATATTGGGCGCGATTGTCTGGTTTCCAGGAACCATCTGCCCGCGCACGATCAACATGCCAATAAAGAGCTGCGCCCCAATATGCCGATAGTTGGCGGGTTGCGACTGCAACAACGCATTGCGAGTATCCCAAATGCAACCGGAAATCAATTGCCCACAAAAATGGACTCCTCCCGACGAACATGGATATTGCAACGTGTTATTGGCACTGCGAATTCCCGCATTACAGTTGCCTTGGAATCCATGACCCAAAATCGGCTCGTCTTGCATCAATACGCCAATGCAATCACTGGCGCCCTCACCAAACTGACCTTGGCCATTCCCGGTGACGTTTACCAGGTGGTGGCCGTACTCATGATAGACCACGTCCGAGAAAGCCGTGTTGTTGCAACCCCCTCCGGCGCGATAAAAGTTGATCGACGTGCCGTTGTAAAACGCATTGCAGGAATTGTTAATGTTGGTGTTCACCAAAAAAAACTGCTGCGTGGCAATCGTAGGATAGGTCGGCTCGTACAACAACACGTAATCGCGGACCGCATTCGATTCCACGTACGCGTTGACGTTGGCGCGAGGAAACTGCTCTGTGCTGTTGGGATTGTGCATGAAATTGGCTGGGCCCGGCGGATTAATAGTCAGCTCAATGGACGGGACAGCGCCATTGGCCGATTGGTCGCGGACTTCAAACCAACGGCCACGCAACCGCGATCGGACAGTAACCGGATTACTTCCGCCATGAGGAATCACAAAGTTGCCATTGGCGTCGGCAAACACCAGGTTGCCCCCGACGACGCTCGCTTCCGCATACGGCAAACCTTTGGTAGTAACGGGGTCACATTCGGCGGCGCGAATCCCATTGGTGGCTCGCCCACTGGCATTTCCCGTGACGTCGATATGGTGAATCTGCGGTTCGCTCAACAAGATTTCGCCCGTCGCTAACGAGGCAACTATCAGCTCTTTCTCGTAGTCGGGAAAAGTCAACACATTGCCCCGCTCGGCCATGAACACGATAGCCACTTCGGGTGGGGCCGGTTGATGGTCAATTCCGGCCCAAATCACCAACTTCTCATCTGCGATGACGATTTCTTGAGGCCCCAACATGCGACGGACCTTTCCTTCGTTCCGTTCCGAAGCACTGCGATCCATCAATGCCCGCACGTTGTCGATCATGGCTTGTGTCACCGTCGGCTGCAATTCGGGCGGCACGACAAACATCTTGTCGCGAAACTCGCGCACGTCGAACCCGGTCAACACCAAGGGAAACCCCGGCTCATTCCGCACCAAGAAACCGATGCCCGCCCGAAATACCGGCAGACCGCCAAAATGCTGATTAAAACGGAAT